>CAXHNU010000034.1:4743-27906 GCA_964017555.1 uncultured Butyricicoccus sp.
GGGCTGGAGTCTTTTGTAAAATGGATGACAACCAGCAGTTTAAAACTCATACTTACCGTGTTTATCGCATATCTTTCAATATCAGGGGCGATTGGCGGGAGCGTAGATGCGGTTACGTTGAAAGCAGCAAAATTTGCTGTTTCTGGTTCTGTACCTGTGGTAGGCGGTATTATCTCTGATGCAACTGAATCTATGCTTGCTGGTATGGCTGCGGTAAAAAATGCGGTTGGCATTTTAGGGATGCTTGGTGTAGCAGCAATTTGTATTGCGCCATTTTTACAAGTAGGCATTAATTATTTGCTGTTTAAAGCGGGTTCTGCGGTATTATCCCCGATTTGCAGCAGCCCGCTTGCCAAGTTGATGGCTGGGTTGAGTGATAGTTTCGGGCTGATGCTTGGAATGCTTGGCACATGCAGCGCAGTGTTGTTTTTTGAACTTGTTTTTTCGATTATTATGGTGAAACCAATATGACTGGAATATTAAGACCAATTATCTTAGGCGTTTCTGCATCCGCCTTACTGGGCAGCGCCGCAATGGCGTTGGTGCATACAGGTGCATTGCGGGAGGTAATCCGACTGGCGGTAGGGGTTATGATGATTTTATCTTTGCTGCTTCCGGTTTCCAAGCTGCATTTTAGCCTGCCTTTAGATTGGGTGCGCGACCACACCCAATCTGTGTCAAAACAGGTAGAGCAAGTACAGCAACAGCGAAAAAGTTGGATGGCAGAGTCCTCTGCGAAAGAGGTCAGTACATATATGATGCACCGGGCGCGTGCAGAAGGGATTGAATGCGAAATCAAGATACAGGCATCTATGGTTTCAGAAGATACCGTTTCTTTGGATCACGCTGAAATCCGGGCATCACTAACATCAGAGCAGGCAGAAAAAATCGCTGCCATGCTGGAAACAGAATGCGGTATACCACGGGGGAATCAGACATATGTGGAAAACTGAAATCCTAAAATGGGGCACAAATCTTATGCCTATACTGCAAAAATATAAGTATGTGTTTGTTATCTTGCTGGCAGGGCTTATCCTGTTATATGCAGGTGCGCCGCGTGATAAACCGGAGCAAGAAATCAAACAGGAAACAGAGATATTTGGGTTAGAAAACTTCAAGGAAGATTTGCAAAGCAAATTATCCCATATTGAAGGCGCGGGACAGGTGGAGTTGCTTTTATCATTAGAAGGCAGTGAAGAAACTGTGTATGCTTCTAATGTTCGGCAGTCCAGCACAGGGGATGATAATACTTCTTATGAAAATAGCCTTACGGTGCTGTCAGATGGAAGCTATGGAGAACAGCCGGTGCGTACCAAAAGCATTTGTCCGACTTTTCGCGGTGCAGTCGTGCTGTGTGAAGGTGGTGACCAGATAGCAGTACGCCTTGCAGTGACAGAGGCGGTTTCAGCAGCGTGCGGACTTGGCGCGGATAAAATTTCGGTTTTGAAAATGCAAAGCAAATAAAGGAGGAAATTATGATGAAACTGAAAAAACGGGGTGCGGTTTATGGCATTATCGCAGTAATGTTAGGTGTTGCGGTGTACTTAAACTGGAGTTATGTCAGCACACCAGAAGATTTATTGGTGGCTGGGCAGGTGAGCAGCAGCGGGCAGAAGGATAAAGAAGAACAAGATAACGGTGCTGCAAAAGAAACCGGCGGCGCTGCGGATACAGAAGCAGTAACCGCAGCCGATTATTTTGCACAATCCCGGCTGTCGCGTGAAAAAGCACGGGATGAAGCAATCAGCATCCTCAAAGAAACCATGGGGGATGAGGAAACCGATGAAAAAGGCAAAACCATGGCAAGTGAGCAGATTTCCAAGCTGGCGGAAGACTCTGTAACAGAAGCACGGATAGAAAGCCTCATTAAAGCAAAAGGATACAGTGAAGCAGTGGTATTTCTGGGTACAGACAGCGTGAATGTTATTATTGCTCCACCGCAAGCTGGCTTTACAGAAACAGATGCTTCCAAGATCAAGGATATTGTGGTTGCGGAAACCTCACTGGGGGCGGACCAGATTACAATTGTTGAAGCCGGATAAAACGAAAATATAGATTAGGGCTTACAATATCTTCTCTGCTGTGGTATAATAACCTGAAGATAAGCATCATACTATCAAAAGCAGCGAGTAAAAGGTTGCTTGCCATGAAGTATTATTTATGGCAGTATGATTATGAAAGGAAGCGTTTGTATGGCTGAACATAAGGATTACTGGGCAACAGAAGGCGACCAGGGTACCATTAAGATTTCAGAGGATGTTGTTGCGTCAATTGCTGCGTTGGCAGCTTCCGAAACAGAGGGCGTAAGTGGTTTATATTCCAGTTTTACCAATGATATTGTGAATTTCCTTGGGAAAAAGAGTCTTGCAAAAGGCGTCCGAGTTGTCTTGGGGGAAAATGATACTGTTGAAGTGGAAATTTGCTACCTTGCGAAATATGGGTACAGCATCCGCGATGTTGCGAAAACCGTTCAGGAATCTGTCCGGTCATCAATTGAAGCGATGACTGGCTTGCACACATCAGCAGTCAATATTTTTGTTGGCGGCGTGACATTTGATGCGCCGGAAGAAGTTGCGTCTGTTCCAGCAGCCGAGATGATGGAAAGCGAATAAGCGGATAAGCGCGGGGATTTGTATCTTCGCGCTTATTTTTGTTCATTTGTTTTGCTGCTGTCCCTTGCGTTTGCATCAGAAAACGTGTAAAATAAATTACTATAACAGTGATTGCATAAATTTTCTTTGGAGGAGCATAATGAACAGAAAAGAAGCCAGGGAAATTGCGCTGCACCTTGTTTTTGGCATGGAGTTTCGCAGTTTTTCAGCAGATGAAGTTTTATCTGACTATTTGGACAAAGGCATCATGGAATCAGTTGGAAGCGACGTTGCACTATATGCCAAGGAATTGGATGAAAAACAGTTTCGATATATTCGCGGGATTGTGATTGGTATTGCGGATCATTTAAGTGAACTGGATGCTTTAATAGAACAAAATGCACGGGGGTGGAGTATGAAACGCATTTCCCGCATCACAATGGCTGTACTGCGCCTTGCGATTTACGAAATGCAGTATGTGGAGGATGTACCGACCAGCGTTGCAATCAACGAAGCAGTAAATTTGGCAAAGGCATATGAAACAGAAGATACGGGGACATTTGTAAATGGTATTTTAGGGGCAATTAGCCGTGCACAGGGGTTTGCATGAGCCGGTTATATCTTGGAATTGATACATCCAATTACCGCACTTCTGCTGCAATTTTTGATGCTGAAACCCGTTTCTATCAAAATTTCAATCGGCTTTTGGATGTCCCAGTGGGTGCGCATGGATTGCGGCAGTCAGAAGCGTTGTTTCAGCATACGCTGCATTTACATAAGCAACTTGCCAGGCTGCCTGCTGGCGTTGGCAAAGAAATACGGGCAGTATGTGCCAGCACCCGCCCACGGGCTGTGGAAGGCTCCTATATGCCTTGCTTTTTAGCAGGGGAGGGGACAGCGCGCAGCATTGCCCATTTGCTGGGTGTCCCATTTTATACAGCATCTCACCAACAGGGACATTTAGCTGCTGCTGCGTTAGGGGCAGGATGTTTGGATATGTTGGGTAAGACTTTTTTAGCATGGCATCTTTCTGGAGGGACAACAGAATTATTAAAAGTTACCCCTGATAGCAATGGGCTGCCTTGTGCAAAAATTATTGGCGGTACAACAGATATTTCAGCTGGGCAGCTTGTGGACCGAATAGGGGTATTATTGGGGCTGGGTTTTCCAGCAGGTGCAGAACTGGAACAACTAGCAATAAAAGGGGAACAAAAGGGCTTTCCGGTAAAAGTAAAAGATTGCTTTTTTTCTTTATCAGGAATGCAGAATAAGGCAGAACAGCTGCATGGTACAGGTGAAGCGGCAGAAAAGGTTGCCCGGTTTGTGGTGGAAACGATTGCATATGCAGTGGTGGAAGCGACTGGACAAGCCCGAAAAGCCGAAAAATATCCGGTTTTGTGTGCGGGCGGTGTGATGGGCAATATGTATATCCAGCAGCAGATGAAAGAAAAATTTAACGCGTATTTTGCTATGCCAGCGCTTTCTGGGGATAATGCGGTAGGGGCTGCCATTCTTGCGGCGCAGCAGAAGGAAGGAACGTTATGGTAAACTCCCGCATTTATACAGTGACACAACTAAACCAGGAAATTAAGAATTTACTGGAAAGCAATCCGCCCTTTTTTAATGTTTTTCTACAGGGGGAAATTTCAAATTATCGTCCAAACCCATCTGGTCATATTTATATGACAATTAAGGATGCTGGGGCGGCAGTGAATGCAGTTATGTTCCGTTCGGATGCTGTACGATTGAAATTCCGTTTGCAAAATGGTATGAAAATTGTTGCACGCGGGCGAATTGGCTTTTTTCAAAAAAGCGGTCAGGTGCAGGTTTATCTCGCAGATATGATGCCGGATGGGGCTGGGATGCTGCATATCCAGTTTGAACAGTTAAAGGAAAAATTATATCAGCAGGGTTTATTTGAGCAATCCCATAAACAACCATTGCCGATGTTCCCGGAAAATATTGCTCTGATTACTTCTCCCAGTGGGGCGGCTGTGCATGATATGCTGCGCATCCTTGCACGCCGCTGGCCATTGGCAAAGGTACAGATTGTCCCAGCATTAGTACAAGGTAAAGATGCACCAGTAGATTTGGTGCGTGCATTGCAGCTGGCAAATGCTTATCATACAGCAGATGTGATTATCATTGGCAGGGGCGGCGGTTCTTTGGAGGATTTATGGGCTTTCAATGAAGAATGTGTAGCACGTGCTATATATGCCAGCCATATCCCGGTGATATCTGCGGTTGGTCATGAACCAGATGTGACAATTTCAGATTTTGTTGCAGATTTGCGTGCCCCAACACCTTCTGGCGCGGCAGAACTGGCTGTTCCAGATTGTAGGGAAATAAAACAGCAGGTGGATGCGCTGAAAGATAGGCTATATGCAAGTCTTAAGCAAAAGTGCAGACGAAATGCAGCAATGCTGGATACGTTAGAGCAAAGATTGGCGTTTCATACGCCGATACGGCGTGTCAATGCGCGAAAAGAAACTGTAAAGGGTTTAACCAGCCGTTTACTGCGAGCAATAAGTATGCTGCTTCAGCAGAGAAATATTGCAAGTGATTATACTTTACAGCAAATGATTCAAGCGCAAAAACAACGAATTTTTCATGAAAAATCTCGATTTTCGCAGCAAGTAACGGCACTTGACGTTCTTAGCCCGCTGAAAGTATTAAGCAGAGGATATGCTGTTGCAGGTAGGGCAGATGGTGAAATCATTACAAATGCATTAAGCCTTTCTGTGGGAGAGGAAATCAATATACGGTTTGCCCATGGCAGTGCAGACTGTAAGGTATCCACAATTAAGGAGATTGGAGGAAGCTAAGTGGCAGGCAGGAAAAAACAAACCTTTGAACAGGCGATGAAGCGGCTAGAGGAAATTGTTCAGATATTGGAACGCGGCGATCCACCGCTGGAAGAAAGCATGGCTTTGTTTGAAGAAGGAACGAAATTATCTGCTGCATTGCGTGAAATGCTGGACAATGCAGAACAGAAAGTTTCTATGTTGACACAAGATAAAGATGGTGAAATAACCGAAATGCCATTTCCGGCAGAAGGGGATACAGTATGACATTCGAATCACGCTTAAAAGAATATGTCCAGGGAATTGAGGACTTTTTAGCAGATTATTTTCAATCTGCAAGCTGTGCAGGGCAAAGACGAATTGTTGAAGCCATGTTATATTCTATCATGGCAGGTGGCAAACGGATTCGTCCCGTATTGGTTATGGAATTTTGTCGGCTGTCCTGTGGCAATTGGGAGAAAGCGCGTCCTTTTGCAGCCGCATTGGAAATGATTCACACGTATTCTTTGATTCATGATGATTTGCCTTGTATGGATAATGATGATATGCGGCGTGGCAAGCCAACAAACCATAAAGTATATGGTGAGGCAATGGCAATTTTATCTGGAGATGCACTGCTGACACAAGCATTTGAATTGGCATCTAATCCAAAGCATATAGAAAGTATCCCAGCAGAAGCCGCCTTATGCGCAACACATGATTTGGCGCGGGAATCTGGCATATTAGGGATGATTGGCGGGCAAGTGCTTGATTTGGACGCGGAAAATAAAACATTGGATTATCCTGATTTAATCCAGCTTCAGCAAATGAAAACTGGGGCGCTGATGCGTACAGCAGCGCATATGGGCTGCATAATTGGACAGGCATCGACAAACCAGCTTGCAGCCGCGGACAAGTATGCTTCATCTCTCGGGCTTGCATTCCAAATTCAAGATGATATTTTAGATATTGAAGGTGATGCGCAGGAATTAGGAAAACCGATTGGCTCAGATGCAGAAAATGGGAAATCAACCTTCCCAATGCTGCTCGGTTTGCCAGCCTGTCGCGAAAAAGTCAGGCAATTAACGGATGAAGCCATTGTCAGTGTGCGCCAAGCATTTACAGACCCATGGTTTTTGGTGGAATTGGCTGAAAGTCTGGTAAATCGGAGAAACTAAATTCGAAATAATTCCAGTGCATCATTGCAATGCGAATGCGCAATCATATCGCCGGAAAGTCGGATTTTCAGCCTTTTTGCGCATAAGATATCAACTTTTTTAGAATATTTGTTGGGTGAGATGTGAAAAATACCTGCACCCCCTTGAAAATGTGGTAGCAAATCTGATATAATACAGCTTAGCTGACGTACCTCTGGAAGGTTCTCATGTACGGAAACGCTGGTGACGCAGTATCCTAGTCAGTGCATACGACCCCGAAAGCGGGCCTAAAAATCCGTTAAAGGGCACATCGATGAAGTCTCTGGTGCTTGCTTCTTACGCCCAGTCTGGGGTGGGTGCTGGGGGTTAAGGCTTCAGGGCGCTTTTCAATGGCATGAAATACCGACCCTGTTGCCGTGGAGACCCGTAGTTGTCGGACACCTATAGCATCCTTCGGGATTGATGGATGTCCAACGATGCGGGGTGAAACCTGTATTGCGGTGTGGCGGCGGTTATGCCCTATGCTGGGCTTTGGCCCAGCCGCATAAAGACCAAAATGCTGTGTGCAGAGTAGCCTGCCTTGCGTGGGCATGGTGAATGGAGTACCTGCTTCCAAACGCACGGCCATGCGTTTGGAAGAATCGATCTTGAAACCATGTCTGCAAAAGAGGCTAAGGGTCGTGTTGGCTGTTGTGGAAATCACCTAGGCTGTCTTGTAAAGGGCAGGCGTGGGATTGCAGTACGGACTAAGTGGCAATTCGGTCCCGGATATGGTGACATACCGGCTTGGCTTTCAAATGGAAACAGCCAGAGCGGCGACGCATGGTAAGCCATGGGGAAATCCAACCGAACCTCAAGCCGTAAGATTAACCTCGCCTGCTGTCACCTTTTTATGTACCAAGCAGGCTCGAAGCTGCGGTTTCGAGCCTTGTTTACATATTTTATGATGAAAAAAGGAGTAAAACAGGATTGGACGCAAATGACAGACGAAAAAAAAGCGTATTATCCCAAATAAACTGGAAATGGGTATGTACGATCACTGTGCTGAGTTTCCTCATTTCGGTTTCCATGTCGTATATTTCTTCCGAAGCACTTGGCAATGTTGGGAATATCCTTGCTTTCGTGATCTTATTTATATTTATTGCCATTGGCATTTTGTTTGATATCATCGGTATGGCAGCGACTTCGGCAACCGAAAAAGAATTTCATTCGATGGCATCCAGAAAGGTTTCCGGCGCAAAAGAAGCGGTGTGGCTTTCCCGAAATGCAAGCAAGGTTTCCAGTTTGTGCAATGATGTGGTTGGTGATATTTCAGGCATTATCTCTGGCGCAACAGGCGCGCTGATTGTAGCCCGACTGACAAGCGGCATGGATATCCTGCCAGCTTTGCTGACTTCGCTGACGGTGACAGGTTTAATTGCCGCGCTGACAATCGGCGGGAAAGCCATCGGCAAAGGTTTTGGCATTGGGTATAGTGTGAAAATCGTCTTTGCTGTGGGCAAAATCCTTTCAATCCTGCCAATCCGCTTTGATAAAAAGTGAACCGCATTTGGGCAAGGAGAATGTATGAAACGGTATGGTATTCTGGATCGGGTAGAACTAAGCGACTTACAGCAGCTTTCTTATGTGTCGCTGGAGGAACTCTGTGCCTCTTTACGCGAGTTCATTATTGACCACGTTTCTGAAACAGGCGGGCATTTGTCCTCAAACCTTGGTATTGTAGAATTAGCTGTTGCATTAGAGCGTGAATTCCATTCACAAAAAGATCGCATTATTTACGATGTTGGACACCAATGCTATGTACATAAAATTCTGACTGGGCGCCGCAAAGGCTTCCAACACTTGCGCCAGCTTGGCGGCATATCTGGTTTTCTGCGCCCGCAGGAGTCCGAAACCGACCCTTGTATCAGCGGGCACGCTTCCAATTCTGTTTCGGTTGCCCTTGGCATGGCACATGCACGTACCATACGTGGGCAAAAATATCATGTCGTTGCAGTGATTGGCGATGGCGCATTAACTGGCGGCATGGCGTATGAAGCGTTGAACAGCGCTGGGGATAGCGGCGAACCGCTAATTGTCGTTTTGAATGATAACAATATGTCAATTGACCAAAATGTTGGCGCACTCAGCAGGCATTTGGCGCGGCTGCGTGTCAGCCCACGGTATATGCGCTTGAAAACACGGGTAAAAAAAGTTTTCAGTGCTATACCAGGCGGAAAAAATATTGTACGTACCATTTCCTGTATCAATAGCGCGGTAAAATCTGTGCTGCTTCCAAGCTCTTTGTTTGAAGAAATGGGTTTTGCTTACCTCGGTCCAGTAGATGGGCATGATATAAAAGCAGTCTGTGAGCTTTTGCAGCTTGCCAAGCGGATGAAAAAACCCGTTTTGGTTCATGTGATGACTCGTAAAGGAAAAGGCTGTGCCTATGCGGAAGCACATCCGGATGCTTATCACGGAGTATCCCGATTTGACCCAGTCACTGGCGCAGCTTATGGCAAAAGTGGGGACAGTTTTTCCTCTGTTTTTGGGGAAATATTGTGCGAAATGGCAGCGCGAGATGGGCGTATTTGTGCTGTAACTGCTGCAATGCCGTCAAGTACAGGGCTGTCTAAATTTGCACAGCAGTTTCCCAAGCGCTTTTTTGATGTTGGTATAGCAGAAGAACACGCGGTAGCAATGGCTGCTGGGATGGCAAAACAGGGGCTGAAACCGGTATGTGCAATCTATTCTACCTTCTTGCAGCGCAGTTATGACCAGCTTATTCATGATGTTGCAATTGACGGCAGTATCAATGCAGTTTTTGCCGTCGACCGTGCTGGTATTGTTGGTCCGGATGGTGCAACCCATAATGGCGTTTTTGATATTGCTTATCTGCGTTCTATCCCTGGCATGAAAATTTTATGCCCCTCTAATTTTGCAGAACTAAAATCTATGCTGACAAGAGCGTTTTATCATGAGCCGGGTGCAGTTGCAATCCGTTACCCACGTGGTGGGCAAGGGGATTTTCGGGAAGATACAACAGGACAGTGGGCTGTGTGCGTTCGGAAAAGTACAGGACGCCCAAAAGTGACCATCATTTCTTATGGTATCATGATAAATGAAGCGCTTTTAGCTGCGGATTTGCTGGCTGGGCAAGGTGTCAATACACAAGTTTGGAAAGTCAATGAAATTAGTGAAGCATATCGCGGGCTTAGTTATGAGATGATCGGCAGCTTTGGGAAGTATGTTTATGTCTTAGAAGATGTTGTGCATAATGGATGCTTTGGGCAAGCTGTTGCGGAAGCGCTTCAGGATTTTGATATTAAAGCATATTTTTTAAATACAGGGAATCGCTTTTTGCCGCATGGCAGTGTTGCAGAGATTTATCGGTATTGTGGCATTGATGGCGGCAGTGTTGCGCAGCAAATTTGTGAACAGGTTTCACATGGAATAGGATAAATAAAAATGGCAAAAAAAAGATTGGATGTTTTATTGTTTGAACGGGGGCTTGCCCCCTCCAGGGAACGAGCAAAGACAACCATTATGGAAGGGCTTGTTTATATTAATGGTCAGAAAGCAGATAAAGCAGGCGAAAATGTTGCAGAAGATGCACAGATTGAAGTCCGTTCCACTGGCAAAGACTTTGTTTCCCGCGGCGGCAAAAAAATTGAAAAAGCGCTAGGGCATTTTGGAATAAACCCGGACGGGCTGGTTTGCATGGATATTGGTGCGTCTACAGGGGGGTTTACCGATTGTTTATTGCAGCGCGGCGCAGTGAAAGTGTATGCCATTGACGTAGGTTATGGACAGCTTGCTTGGCGTTTGCGGCAGGATTCCCGTGTGGTATGTATGGAACGTACCAATATCCGATATGTCACGCCAGATATGCTGACGGAAATGCCAGATTTCGCTGTAATTGACGTATCATTTATTTCTTTGAAACTTGTCCTGCCAGTTGTCGCGCAACTGCTTTCTCCAAATGGACGGGCTGCTTGCTTAATTAAACCACAATTTGAAGCAGGTAAGGGTAAAGTCGGGAAAAAGGGGGTTGTCCGTGACCTGGCAATCCATACCGAAGTGCTGGAAAATTTCTTGCTTTATGCTCATGATGCTGGGTTTCATGTATTGGGGCTGACCTTTTCCCCAATTAAAGGTCCAGAGGGGAATATTGAATATTTGGGCTATCTTTGCAAAACCGGGTCGGAGGGGGAATATGATATTCCCAAGGTGGTTTTACAGTCCCATGAACAACTGGGTAAAAAGGAATAACGATGAAGAATGTATTTATCAGCCCCAATATGCGCAAAAATGGTATTATCAATGCCGTTTTAGAAGCTTGCCAAATACTGCGCAGTTGTAATGCGCGTATTATGATGCCAATGCAGGCACAGGCAATTGGTGTGGATGGCAGCGATATTATTTATATTGACAGCAATGATGCCATTGCCCAGGCGGATTTTGTGATTTCCCTTGGCGGGGATGGTACAATCTTGCGGGTTGCGCGGCAAGCGGCTGCGCATTGTGTGCCGCTTTTGGGCGTAAATGTAGGGCATGTCGGCTTTATGACTGAACTGGAACGGGAAGAAATGGGGCTTATCCGTGAGGTTTTTGAAGGGAAATATGAGATTGACAACCGGATGATGCTGGAATTATCTATTTTGCGCGGTGGGCACGCAGTATATACCCAAACCGCTCTCAATGATGTTACAGTGACAAAGCAAAACCCATTCCACGTTATCCGGTTGGATATCAGCGCGGATCGTGTGCCAGTGACAAGATTTCGTGGGGATGGTGTGATTATTGCAACGCCAACTGGTACAACCGCTTATTCTCTTGCGGCAGGCGGGCCAATTGTAGAACCTTCTGCTGAAAATATTGCGGTAACACCAATTTGCCCTCATGCTTTGCAGGCAAAATCCTTTGTTTTTTCGCCCGAACGTGAAATTGCTGTAACAGCGTCCGGGCTGGATGGAAGCGCTGTTTGTGTTTCGGCCGATGGTGATAAAGGGCTGGAAGTACGTCCTGCGGATGTGGTGGTTGTGCGGCGTTCTAGATTGGATATGCGGCTAATCCGTATTAAAGGGCAGAGTTTTTATCATATTTTGCGGAAAAAATTATCTGATGGAGGCGCGCTGTATGAAATTTCAACGCCAGGCTAAAATACTGGATTTGATAGACCAGTTTGAAATTGAAACGCAAGAGGAACTTTCTGAACATTTGCGTGACCTCGGCTATACAACAACACAGGCAACTGTATCCCGCGATATCAAGGAACTGCGTCTGATTAAGATTTTATCCTCCGCGACTGGGAAATACCGCTATGCTGTGGCAACATCCGAAGTGGAAAACAGTTTTACCAACCGACTGCGCAATATTTTTAAGGAATGTGTGACCGAAATCAGCCATGCACAGAATATGGTAGTCATTAAAACGCTGCCTGGGTTGGGACAAGCTGCTGCAATGGCAATTGATGCAATGCGTGATAAACGAGTGGTCGGCACGCTTGGCGGCGATGATACGGTGTTTATTGTCATGCGGGATGAGGCGGTTGCCAGCCAATTCTGTGCAGAAGCACAAAAAACGCTTTTATAAATTACCCTGAGGAGGGTTTTGAAATGCTTAGCCTGCTTCATATTGAAAATATTGCAGTGATTGAACGCGCTGATATTGAATTTGCCAGTGGGCTTACTGTGCTGACCGGTGAAACTGGTGCAGGTAAATCCATTATTATTGATTCTATTGGCGCTATTATGGGACAGCGCACCAGCAGGGAACTGATCCGCGCTGGCGCGGGGAAAGGCTTTGTCAGTGCGGTATTTACTGGGCTTCCTCAAGAATTAAAAGCATGGTTGTGTGAAAACCAGTTGGAAGGTGAGGAAATCGATACGGTACACATTCAGCGGCAAATTTCTTCAGATGGGAAATCCCTTTGCCGGGTGAATACCAGACCAGTGCCGGTTTCGGTACTGAAACAAATGAGCCCTTTTCTACTGAATATCCATGGGCAGCATGATGGGCAGAAGCTGATGGATGATAGCTGCCATATTGATTTTTTGGACTGCTTTGCAGGGTTGCAGCAAACGTTGGATGAATATACGCCGTTATATCATCAACTTCTTTCCCTCAAACGTCAAATCAATGAACTCGACCGCAGTGAACAGGAACGGCTTCAGCGGCTGGATATGTTGAGTTCCCATGTGGAGGAAATTGATGGTGCGAATCTTCAGGCAGGAGAAGATGAAAGGCTGGAAAAACGAAAAGCATTTTTTGATAATATCGGAAAACTTGCAGCCGCGTTGGCGCAGGCACATAACGCTTTAGATGGTGATGAAGCCAATCCGGATGCTATGGGTGCGTATGATTTGCTTTGTGTGGCAGCAAATGCACTGTCTGATTTGACTAGCGTATCTGATGAGCTGCGCAGTATGGCAGAACGCGCGAATGAACTAAAATATTTGGCGCTGGATTTGCGGGATGCTGTGGCACAGCAGCAAATGAATACAGAATTTTCTCCTGATGAACGGGCTATGGTGGAAGAACGTCTGGATTTTATATATCGTTTGAAACAGAAATATGGGGCGACGATCCCTGAAATTCTTGCATATGCCGATCAGTCCCGGATAGAATTAGAGTCTTTACAATCGGCAGATGAACGGCGTGAAAAATTGCTTGCAGAATATAAGACATTGCGCACACAGGCGCGTGAAACTGCTGGATTAATTTCCGCTGCGCGGAAAACAGCTGCGCTTCAACTGGAAAAACGTATTGTTACAGAGCTGTCAGAACTGGATATGTCTAAAGTACGTTTGTCTGTGCGGGTGGAAAGCGGCAGTAAATTAACCGTTAAAGGTGTGGATACAGTATCTTTTCTGATTTCGGTCAATCCTGGGGAAGCATTGCGCCCGCTTTCTAAAGTTGCTTCCGGCGGTGAGCTTTCCCGCGTGATGCTTGCTATGAAAAATGTGCTCACTGAACAGGAACCAGTTGGGACGCTTATTTTTGATGAAATTGATACTGGCGTATCTGGACGCGCTGCGCAGAAAATCGCATATAAATTGGCGGCAATTGGGCAAAAAAAACAAACGTTGTGTGTAACACATTTGCCGCAGATTGCAGCAATGGGAGATAACCATATGTTAATAACAAAATCGGTACAGGATGGACGGGCTTTTACACAAGTTCATCCGATTATCAGTGATGTGCGTACCGAAGAGATTGCCAGAATGATTTCTGGCGATCAGATTACAAAGGCTTCCCTTGCCAATGCGGCGGAACTGCTTTATGATGCGAAAGTAAAAAGAACAGGTGATTGCATTGATTAAGCCAATTGAAAGCTTAAAGGAACGTGCCCCTTGAAAATTACACTTGTTTTTTTGAATATACAAAAGGAGCTGTAAAAATGACTGTTTTTGAAGAACTGAAAGCACGCGGGCTGGTTGCCCAGTGTACCAATGAGGAAAAAGTGCAGGACTTGCTGGATCATCATAAAATAACTTTTTATATCGGCTTTGACGCGACTGCTGACAGCCTTCATGTTGGGCATTTCCTTCAATTGGTTGTTATGAGTCGCCTGCAAAAGGCAGGACACCGTCCAATTGCATTGCTTGGCGGCGGTACTACCATGATCGGTGACCCAACCGGTAAAACCGATATGCGGAAAATGCTGACCCCAGCTGAAATTGAACATAATGCGGAATGTTTCCGCAAGCAAATGCGCCGTTTGGTTGATTTTTCAGACGGAAAAGCGGTTATGATTAATAATGCAGACTGGATTTTAAAATTCAATTATATGGATTTCTTGCGGGAAGTCGGTGTGCATTTTTCAGTCAACCGTATGTTGACTGCAGAATGTTTTAAATCACGCCTTGAAAAAGGACTGAGTTTTATTGAATTTAATTATATGTTGCTCCAGTCCTATGATTTCCTGCATTTATATCGGACGATGGATTGTAAAATGCAGCTTGGCGGCGATGACCAATGGTCAAACATTATCAATGGTGCAGACTTAATCCGGCGCGTTGATGGTAAGGATGATGCCTATGGGCTGACCTTTACATTGCTGACAACATCAGAAGGCAAAAAAATGGGCAAAACTGAAAAGGGCGCCGTATGGCTTGATCCAGAAAAAACTTCGCCATATGAATTTTTTCAGTATTGGCGCAATGTTGGGGATGCTGATGTCATTCGCTGCATGAAGCTGCTGACTTTTATCCCATTGGATGAAATCGTGGAATATGAAAAATTAGAAGGCGCAGGGTTAAATGCAGTGAAGGAACGGCTTGCCCATGAAATTACGATGATGGTACATGGCAAGGAAGAGGCAGATAAGGCATTGGCAGCGGCAAAAGCTTTGTTTGGCAGTGGCGCTGCAGATGAAAATATGCCGTCAACAACGCTGCATCCGGAAGATTTTACAGATGGGCAAATTGGCGTATTGGCACTTCTTGTAAAAGTCGGGTTGGCGTCTTCCAATGGGGAAGCACGCAAACTGGTACAAGGCGGCGGCGTTTCCTTGGACGGCGAAAAGGTTTCTGACCCGAAAATGATGCTTTCTATACAGGCTTTTGCACAAGGCTACGTCATTAAAAAAGGGAAAAAGACGTATCATAAAGTCATAACAGGCTAAAACGATATGGCGGCGCGCCGTGCGGCACAGTAAGGCTTGTGCGTGCGGCGCGTGTTCTTTAAAACGGAATTTTTTTAATGAGAATGTATATCATTGGGCAAAATAACACTTTCAAAAACCGGCATAGTTTGTTATAATATGAGCGAGTCTTATTTAGGAGTCGATTATGGATATTTTGCAGGAAATTTCGGCATTGCGTACGCAACTGCTGCATCATAACAAAAAATATTACGATGAGGATGCCCCGGAGATTTCAGATTATGATTATGATATGCTTCAGCGGAAACTTCGTGCGCTGGAAGCGGCGCATCCGGAATTTGCAGACCCAAATTCCCCAACGCAGAAAGTAGGCGGCATTGCAAATGAAAAATTTACAAAGGTAAACCATGCTTATCCGCTCGAAAGCCTCCAAGATGTATTTTCATTTGAAGAACTCAGCGAATTTTATGAACGTGTGGAAAATACGGTTGGGCAGGCTGAATATGTTGTTGAACTTAAAATTGATGGGCTTTCTGTTGCATTGGAATATGTAGATGGCATATTTGTTCGCGGGGCAACCCGTGGGGATGGGCAGGTTGGCGAGGATGTCACTGAAAACCTGCTTACAATCCCGGAAATCCCAAAGCGGCTTGAAAATGCACCGCCACATTTGATTGTCCGCGGCGAAGTTTATATGTCAAAGCAGGTTTTTGATAAGCTAAATCAGCAACTAGAATTGCAGGAAAAGTCTTTGTTGGCAAACCCGCGCAATGCTGCGGCTGGTTCTTTACGGCAAAAAGACAGTCGGGTAACAGCAGAACGACAACTTTCGATTTTCTGTTTTAATATACAAAACGCAGATGAGCTGCCGCTGGACAGCCACACAAGTGCTCTTGATTATTTAAAGTCCCTTGGCTTCTCGGTCAGCCCATATTATCCAGTCTTTACGGATCCAGCGGATATTCAGAGAGAAATTGAACGCATGGGGGATACCCGTGGGGAATTGGGTTTTGATATTGATGGTGCTGTGGTCAAAGTAAACCGTTTTGAACAGCGGCAAATGCTTGGTTCTACTGCAAAATTCCCACGCTGGGCAGCGGCTTATAAATATCCGCCAGAAGTGAAAGAAACGCTGCTAAAGGATATTACAATTACAGTGGGGCGCACTGGTGTGCTGACGCCAAATGCCGTGCTGGAACCTGTCCGGTTGGCTGGCACCAGTGTGGCACGTGCTACACTGCACAACCGCGATTTTATCCGGGATTTGGATGTCCGCATTGGGGATACCGTTTTGGTGCGAAAAGCAGGCGAAATTATCCCAGAAATTATCAGTGTAGTGAAAGAAAAACGCCCGGCAGAGGCTATGCCGTTTGAAATGCCAAAGGTGTGCCCTGTATGTGGCGCGCCAGCTTATGAGGACGAAGATGAAGCGGCTATCCGCTGTACTGGTGCTGAATGCCCAGCACAGCTTTTGCGTAACCTTATGCACTTTGCATCGCGGGATGCGATGGATATTGACGGCTGTGGGCAGGCGGTTTTACAGGCGTTAGTAGATGCGAAATTGATCCATTCCGCCGCAGACCTCTATTATTTAACTGAAGATGATATTCTAACACTGGACCGCAAAAAAGAAAAATCGGCGCATAATTTGATTGCCAGCATTACAGAATCAAAATCCCGCGATTTATCACGGTTATTGTTTGCTTTTGGTATTCGTCATGTTGGGCAGAAAGCAGGGAAGATATTATCAAATTATTTTGGCTCATTGGATGCGCTGCTGGCTGCCCCAGTAGAGGAAATGACTGAAATTCGTGATATTGGTGCGACAACAGCTGAATCCATTGCCGCATGGCGGGAACAAGAACAATCTAAACATTTAATTGAACGCCTGCGGCAGGCTGGTGTCAACTTTATGGGTGAAAAGACAGCAAAATCGGATCTTTTGGCAGGAAAGACCATTGTTGCAACTGGTTCTTTAACCCTGTATTCCCGCAAGGAAATCAATGATTTGATTGAATCATTAGGCGGTAAGGCATCCGGTTCGGTATCGAAAAAAACAAGCTATGTTGTGGCTGGCGAAAATGCTGGCAGTAAACTGAAAAAAGCGCAGGAACTTGGAATACCAGTGCTGACTGAAGCAGAGTTTAAGGCTATGGTAGATGGGCAGTCTGAAATTTAGTGCAAAAGGGATTCGTTCTCGATTTTATAGGAAAGGCAGTTTATTTGCCGCAATAACTAATATTGGGCAGATGGCTGAATGGTGACGAAAAATGGCAATTGAACGGAAAGAAATTGAGCATATCGCATCGCTGGCGCGGCTGGACATCAGTGGCGCTGGGTTTGACCGCCTTGCGGAAGATATGCAGGGGATTGTTGCAATGGTAGACCAGCTGCAGCAGCTTGATTTGGATGATGTGGCAGATGTGATTGATGCGGAACGGAAAAATGCGTTCCATGAAGATACTGTAATACAGGAATATCAGCCAAAGCAATTGATTGAACCCAATGCCCCGGATTTTCAGGCGGGCGGTGTTGCTGTTCCGCGTGTTGTTGAATAAAAAGGGGGCATAAAAAGATGGAACTTTTCAAAAAGACGGCTGCTGAACTTTCTGACCTTCTCGCAAAGAAAGAAATCAGTGCAGCAGAACTCACCAAAGATGTGTTTGCACGTACGCAATCTGTGGAGGATAAAGTAAAAGGGTATATTACTGTAACCCAGGAAGCAGCGCTTCAAGCGGCAGATGCTGTGGATAAAAAGCGTGCGGCAGGGGAACAGCTTTCTGCATTGGCAGGGATTCCAGTTGCAATTAAGGATAATATCTGTACAAAGGGTACATTGACGACTTGTGCTTCTAAAATGCTGTATAATTTCAATCCGCCATATAATGCAACTGTTATAGAAAAATTATTGGCGCAGGATGTTGTTGTGACAGGCAAAGCAAATATGGATGAATTTGCAATGGGTTCTTCCTGTGAAAATTCATCCCTGCATCCCACCCATAACCCGCATAACTTAGGATGTGTGCCCGGCGGGTCTTCCGGCGGCTCTGCGGCGGTTGTCGCGGCAGGGGAAACCCCGTTATCGCTTGGTTCGGATACTGGCGGTTCTATCCGGCAGCCAGCCGCATTTTGCGGCGTTGTGGGGCTGAAGCCAACATATGGTGCGGTATCCCGTTATGGGTTGATTGCATTTGCTTCATCCCTTGACCAGATTGGCCCATTTGGGCGCACCATAGAAGATACTGCCATGTTGTTTGATGCAATTACCGGACATGACCCACTGCATGATTCCACTTCTGTGCAAACCCCATTTGAAGGGAAAACCCGTGCCAGCTTGAACCCGGATGTTAAGGGGATGAAAATTGGCTTACCAAAGGAATACTTTGGGGAAGGGATAACAGAAAGTGTCCGCAAAAATGTGCTTGCCGCTGCGGAAACTTATCGTGCCATGGGGGCAGAAGTATTTGAAATTTCTCTACCGCTTTCGGCGTATGTGCTGCCAATTTATTATATTCTTTCTTCGGCAGAAGCATCTTCCAATCTTGCCCGTTTTGATGGCGTGAAATATGGCTATCGTTCGCCAAACTTTGCTGAAGATGATTTGATTAGTCTGTATGTGAAATCCCGTTCAGAAGGCTTTGGACAGGAAGTACAGCGCCGTATTATGCTGGGCACTTATGTGTTGTCCTCCGGTTTTTATGATGCGTATTATAAAAAAGCCCGTGCGGCACAGCGCCGTATCAAAGCGGAATTTGCTGCCGCTTTTGAAAAATGTGATATCATCTTGACCCCTGTTGCGCCAACAACAGCATATGAGATTGGTTCTAAAACCACCAATCCACTCGAAATGTATGCAGGCGATATCTGCACAGTATCGCTGAATATTGCCGGGCTGCCTGGGCTTGTCCAGCCTTGTGGATTTGATGCGGAGAAAATGCCAGTTGGTATGCAGCTGATTGGACCGCATTTTGGCGAACAGAAACTGCTTAATGCAGGATTGGCTTTTGAACAGGCTTCAGGGCTGAAAAATATCATTGCAGAACTGTAAATAGGGGGATAACCATGAAATACGAAGCTGTGATTGGACTTGAAGTTCATGCTGAGCTGTCTACAAAAAGCAAAATCTATTGTTCTTGTTCAGCAAAATTCGGTGCGGGAATCAATGAGCACACCTGCCCGGTATGTACAGGGATGCCAGGTGCATTGCCTGTACTGAACCGTCAGGTTGTGCATTACGCGGCGAAAATGGGGCTTGCTACCGGTTGTACAGTTAACCGTTTGTGCCAATCGGCACGGAAGAATTACTTTTATCCGGATTTGCCGAAAGCTTATCAGATTTCTCAATCAGAACATCCTATTTGCTCAGATGGTGAAGTGTTTTTTTATGTCGATGGCAAGAAAAAATCCTGTCGGCTGGAACGCATCCACTTTGAGGAGGACGCCGGCAAATTGCTGCATGATGAAATTGATGGCACGGTTGTTGACTTTAACCGCTGCGGTGTGCCGCTGATTGAAATGGTTACACGGCCAGATTTACGTTCTTCTGCGGAAGCAAAAGAATTTCTGGAAACTATTAAGACCACATTGTCTTATCTTGATATCTGCGACTGCAAAATGGAAGAAGGATCTATCCGTTGTGATGTCAATGTGTCTATCCGCCCGGAAGGATCCGAGGAGTTTGGCACCCGTGTAGAAATGAAAAATATCAATACATTTTCAGGTGCTGTCCGTGCGATTGATTATGAGGTAGCACGTCAGATAGATGTCGTCGAGCATGGCGGAAAGGTTCAGCAGGAAACCCGCCGCTGGGATGATGTGAAACTGAAAAATACAGTTATGCGTACCAAAGAAGATGCGCAGGATTATCGGTATTTTCCGGATCCAGATTTGATTGCAGTTGAAATTGATGACGCCTGGATGGAGCAGATTCAAAGCGAAATCCCAGAATTGCCGCTTGCACGTTATGAACGGTATTTGCACGATTATGGTATGACTGCAATGGAAGCACGTCAGATTTCAGATTCTTTTGCAAAAGCAAATCTTCTGGATGCTGCGGCAGCTTCCGGCAAGATTGAACCGAAAAAGGCAGCAAACTGGATTTTATCGGATATTTCTAAATATCTAAACGACAAAGAAATTGAAGTTGAAGATACAATGCTGACGCCGGATAAGCTGGTGGATTTGATTTGCCTGATTGATAAGGGCACAATTTCAGGTGCAGCAGGGAAGAAGGTACTCATAGAGCTGTTTGAAAAAGATGAAACGGCTGCACAGATTGTAAAACGGCTTGGGCTGGAGCAAGTTTCTGATGAAGGCGCAATTCTTGCGATTGTACAAGATGTTATTTCACGGAACGAAAAAGCTGTTGCAGATTTCAAGGCAGGTAAAAATGTTACAGGTTTTTTGGTTGGGCAGTGCATGAAAGCATCAAAAGGACAGGGTAACCCACAAATTATCAATAAACTGATCGCACAGGAACTTGCAAAATTGTAAGGCAAGAATTGAAAGCCGTAATGATGTTGCCCTTCATTACGGCTTCTGTTTTTTATAAAAAATTTATTTGACTGATACGAAAATGATTTTAATATGGCTGTTTACTTTCGCGCTGTAATGTGTTACGATAAATAAAAGATTAGAAAAAACGGAGGCATTGCGATGAATAGCAAACTGAAGGATATTCATATGGATGCGTTATTTGAAGGAATCTTGTCTTTGGATTCAGTGGAGGAATGTTATAACTTTTTTGAAGACCTTTGCACCATTACAGAACTGCGTGCGATGGCACAGCGCTTTCAGGTTGCAAAAATGTTGGATGAAGGGCAAATTTATAGTGATATTGTACGTGAAACAGGCGCAAGTACAGCAACAATCAGCCGTGTAAACAAATGTCTGGTTTATGGGACTGATGGATACCGCACGATTTTGGATCGTACAAAAGAAGGGTGAAATATGGATAGTTACCGCTTTTTATCATCCTATTATAACCGGTTTACACTTGATGTAGCGTATCCCAAATGGGCTGATTTTTTCGAGCGAATATTTGTGCAGGAGAATTTAAAGCCTCATCTGATTTTAGATTTGGCGTGCGGCACCGGCAATTTAACCGCAGAACTCACAATGCGTGGCTATGAGGTAATTGGTGTTGATGCGTCAGCAGAAATGCTGATGCAGGCAATGGAGCGCACAATTGATATGAATCCGCGTCCGCTTTTTCTAAATCAGCTTATGCAGGAACTCGACCTATATGGCACCGTAGACGCGTGCCTGTGCTGTTTAGACAGCATCAATTATATTACCGACCCTATGATGCTTCAGGAATGTCTGCGGCGTGTGGAGCTGTTCCTTGAACCCGGAGGGGTTTTTATTTTTGATGTAAATACTCTAAAAAAATTTCAAAATATAAATGACCAGTGTTATGTTAGAGAAGATGATGATGTATACTGTGTATGGCAGACAGATTTTGATGGGGAAATCTGCCGCTATGATTTTGATATTTTTGAACAGGTCGGCGGTTTGTGGAGGCGAAATCAAGAATCTCACGAAGAACGCTATTATGCGGTGGAAACACTGGTTTCACTGCTGCAAGAACTAGGATTTATACAAGTAAAACTTTATCCAGAGCTATCATTTGACAGTTTGATAGGTCAAGAGGATCGGATTTTTATATCTGCAAGAAAGAGGGAAATAAAATGAGCGATATTAGGATACGTGCTATTGCAGCCGATTCGGCAATCCAGATTACAGCAGTAAACAGTCAGGAAACTATACAAAGAGCACAGCAGATTCATCACACAATGCCAACAGCAACCGCTGCTTTGGGACGGGCGCTGACGGCCTGTTCTATGATGGGCAGCCAATTGAAAATTGATAGTGGGTCTGTTACTGTGCAAATAAAAGGAAACGGCCCACTGGGTTCAATTATCTGTGTTTCTGATGCAAATGGGAATGTACGGGGATATCTTCAAAACCCTTCTTGTGATCTTCCATTGCGTGCAGATGGAAAGTTAAATGTTGGGGCTGGTGTTGGCAAAGGATATTTAATGGTGATTAAAGATATCGGACTGAAAGATCCTGTAACAGGGACGACGGTGTTGGTAAATGGCGAAATTGCAGAGGATATTACGCAATATTTTGCCGAAAGTGAACAGATTCCGTCAGCGTGTGCATTGGGTGTGTTAGTGGATACAGATTTGAGTGTAAAACAAGCTGGGGGGTATCTGGTGCAGCTAATGCCTGGATGTACAGAAGCAGATATCAGTCAATTGGAAACAAATATTCAGACCGCTGGTGCGATGACGTCTATGTTGGAATCTGGTATGGCACTTGAGGAAATTGTGAAAAAAATCTTGGATGGGTTTCAGGTTGATTTTTTGGAAAAAACAAATTTTTCGTACCAATGCAATTGTAGCTACGATAAAGTTATGCGTGCGCTTATCAGCATGGGCCGAAAAGAATTGTCAAAGCTTTCTTATGAAGAAGAAAAAATTGAAGTTACTTGCCAGTTCTGTGATAAAATTTACACATTTACGCGTGCTGAAATTCAGGATATTTTGAAAAATGCCTGATAAATTGATAAAATGCTGTGTAGGCTGTGAAATGAATGATTACTTACACAGCATTTTTATTTTAATCTTAGAATTAGGATTAGAAATCAGATGAAGATAAAATGGAGGGTGAAATTTTGCATATTATTAATTACGCAAAATAAAGATTTTGTATAATTGTGGGGATTTAAAAATTACCGGCAAGCTATTCATTACCGGATTTTGATAATTAGCTTACCGGTTTTGCTGCCGCAGGCTGTCCAGGATTTTTTGAAAATATTCTGGTCTGGGTGCTGTAAACTGAATTTGTTTTTCTGTGCGCGGATGAATAAATTCTAACTTTTTTGCGTGCAGACATTGTCTGGAAATTATCGAAAAACGATCTTTGGGATTCCCATACAACGGATCGCCAATGATTGGATGCCCAATATGTGCAAGATGTACACGGATTTGATGCGTCCGTCCGGTTTCTAATGAAAATTCCATATGTGTATATCCATA
>CAXHNU010000035.1:0-27451 GCA_964017555.1 uncultured Butyricicoccus sp.
GGCACGATGTGCCCTGCGCCCGGCAGACATAGGGCAATAAGCCTTCCGGCAAAGCCGGTTCACCTTCCGGGCAAATCACCGCAACATCACAGCCAAGCCGGGTCAGCAGGTAAAAGAAAAGCCATTCTGCCAAACCTGGTTTGCTGAGATATACCGCCTTTGGCGGCACAGACCGCAATTTTCCCGCAGGGAATAATGCGGGAAAATACCGGTATGCCCAATAAAGCAGCTTTATCTGAAAATTACGCAGCATAGAAGCGGTTGCGTGCTGACGGCATTGCTGATAAAGACTGATGATTTCCAAAAAAGCAGCGGAAAAGGTTTCCGCAAGCAATGGCTCTGCAAAATCAAAGGGGAAAACCTGTGGTTTGCCTGCTGAAAAAAGCCAGGTTTGTGCTTTTGCCGCGTCTTC
Organism: uncultured Butyricicoccus sp.; assembly: GCA_964017555.1. Taxonomy (GTDB): domain Bacteria; phylum Bacillota; class Clostridia; order Oscillospirales; family Butyricicoccaceae; genus Butyricicoccus_B. The sequence goes on from CAXHNU010000035.1 coordinate 413, forward strand.
CGGGCAAAGATATGTATCCAGCCGGTTTTCACAAAGGATGCCGGTATCTTTTGCCGATGCAGCCAATGCACCAAGCTTTTGGCAAAGCTGTTCCGGCTGATCCGGACAGCCTGTCCAACACACAAAATACACATCTTTTACAGGCGGGCGGTATGCGCCCCGCATGGAACAAAATACATCAAAACTGGTAATCCGCATGGGATTATACCGCACTTGCAAACCGTTTGCTGAAGTCATGGAGGGTTCCCCTTTCCTTGTGATGAAAAAATCCCCTGCCATTTGAAAGGGCAAGGGACTTTATGTTTATGGGAGTATCTGATAACCGTTTTTACGAAGGGCTGCCAATAAACGTTCACCATGTTCCTTGCCGCCCACTTCACATACAACATGGATAATCGCATCCCCAATATCCAAATCAGCCTGTACCCGATCATGCTGGAACCGGATGATATTCGCGTTTTGTTCAGCAACAAGATGCGCAAAACGTTCCAATGCACCTGGCGCATCCGGCATAATGGTGGAGAATTTCAAATGGCGGCTGCGGGTGACAAGCCCTTTTTCCACAATCTTATGGATAAAAGATACATCAATATTGCCGCCGGATAAGACACAAGCTACTTTTTTGCCTGCAATATCAATTTTCGGGTTTAATACTGCGGCAAGTGAAGCGGCGCCGGAAGGTTCTACCACTTGTTTTGCCCGTTCAATCAGCAAAAGGATTGCGCCTGCAATATCTGAATCAGATACTGTCACCATTTTATCAACATATTGATTGATGTATTCCATGGTCTTGGTGCCCGGTGTTTTGACAGCAATGCCATCCGCAATGGTATGCACCGAGGTGGAAGGGGATATTTTGTCTTTATGAAAAGATGCAACAATAGAATTCGCGCCTTCTGCTTGCACACCGATAATTTGAATGCGCGGGTTGATTTGTTTGATACAAGCAGCAACCCCGGAAATCAGCCCGCCGCCGCCTGCCGGAACAAAAATCATATCCACGGTGGGCAAATCGGACAGGATTTCTAAGGCGATGGTGCCCTGCCCTGCCATAACATCTTCATCATCAAATGGATGGATAAATTCCGCGCCTTCCTGTTCTACAATTTCGCAGGCTTTGGCATAAGCTTCATCATAAATCGCGCCATGCAAAACAACCTTTGCACCATAACCTTCGGTTGCAGATACCTTGGCAATTGGTGTGGAACGCGGCATCACAATTGTTGCCGGTACGCCAATTTGTGCCGATGCAAACGCAACCCCCTGCGCATGGTTGCCAGCAGAGGAAGCGACCACCGCGGTTAAGCCGCCTTCCTCATAACGTTTCATAATTTTGTTATATGCACCGCGCACTTTAAATGAGCCGGTTTTTTGTTGGTTTTCAGATTTGAGATAAACTTCTGCCCCAGACATAGAAGAAAATGTTGTGGAGGAAGAAAGCGGGATGCTGTGGATGACATTTTTCAGGCGGGCAGCCGCAGCCTGGAAGTCATTTACACTCAACATAGTAGAAACTCCTTTATATATAGTACAGTTCCCATTCAGTTTACCACGGTACAGGGCAAAATACAAGCCTTTGTATGCAGCCGTTTATCGTTATGACAGCTTGTGAAAATGCCTTATTTTTTAATTCGCCTGCCAAAACAGCATATTGTTTTCAAACCAGGCAGACAGCTTACCATTGTCCTTCAGCCAGGATAAATATGACCGCACGGTGCTGCCCACTAAAACATATTGTTCAAAATTCATGGATAACCCATAGCTGTCAAAAAGCTTTTGCAGCAGCGCTTCAAAACAAAGCGGCTGCCTGCAAAGCGCAAGGATTTGATCCGCAATTTGCTGCACTTTGTCAATATTATATTGGGCAAGGGGCGCAAGATCGGTTACCGGCGCGGCATGGGCTGGAATGAACAGTTCTGCCCGCAAGGTTTTTATCATCTCCAGGGTTTTTAAGTACGCCGCTACATCATAAATAAACCCAATCTGATATTTATCCAGCGTTTCTTTGCTGGACAGGCAGTCTGCCAGATAAACCACATTATCTGGTGTGCGGAATCCTACCATATCAAAGAAATGCCCCGGCAATGGGATCAATTCAAACCCATCCGGCAAGCATTCCTTTGTAAGCAGTGCGGCATCGCTTGGCTGTGCCATCAGGAATTTGTGCCGCAAATCCTTGCAGGGATAACCGCCATATAAAAATGCCGGTTCCAATATTGGATAACGGGTAAAGGCACAATCAATCGCTGGCGCATAGATTTTGCAGCCGGTTTGTGCCTGCAAATAACGGTTGCCGCCAATATGATCCGCATTGGAATGAGTATTGTAAATCGCTGTGAGCTGCCAGCCATTGGCATCTAAAATCTGGCGGACTTTCCGTCCTGCATCTTTGTCATTACCGCTGTCAATCAAGCAGACCTGCTGTTCCGATCGTTTGACCAGCCCAATTTTAGCAGGACTTTGGATGTAATAACTTTGCGCGGAAACTTGTATGAGTTCATACATTTTGAACCATTCCCCTTTCATATCCCGGATACAATATGGTATGATATACTGTACATACTGTACATGATATATTTTGATAATCATGCGGCATATCCGCCCGAAACCGGACTGCCTGTTTGGGCTGCACGGTCATCACTTTTTCGCCCACGATAAGCTGTAAACTGCCTTCTAAAACAAAAATATGTTCCTCTACACCATCTTCATGTTTATCAGAATGGTGATGGCATCCCGCATCAAATTCCATATAAAATGTTTCCACCCGCCGCACAGGATCAAATGCAAACAATGGATATGCACGCATTTTCCCGTTCTCCCCCAAAATAACAGTCTGTTCATTTGGGCTTGCAATTTCATATTCTGCCTGCCGTTCCTCCAGGAAAACTGAAAATGGTACTTTGAAACCAACTGCAATTTTCCAAAGGGTGGTCACTGTTGGTGTAGACTGTCCCCGCTCAATCTGCCCTAACATTGGTTTGCTGACACCGGTGATTTGTGCAGCATCCTCTAATGTCATCCCACGGGCACTGCGGATGCTTTTTAAGGCTTGCCCGATCCGGCGGTTGATTTTTTGCATTCAATACACCCGCTTTATCTATTATCTTAACTCTTTATAATAGTATAACATATTCCAGAGGATAATAAAACCCCTGCATCGCAAAAAACAGCACTGGCACACAGTAGAATCTGTGTGCCAGTGCTGCTTTCTTTATTATCCTTTGGGAAGAATATTTGTGTTATGCCTTATTTGTCATTTGTCTTTTTACGGGGTTTTAATAACCCTATGCCAACAATCGCGGCAAAACATAACCCAATCCAAAGCCATGGATGACCTGGGTCGTCGGTTTTGGGCGTCATATCCAGACGCGCCAATGGGGTTGGCGCTGGGGTAAATGACGCCAAGGGGGTCGGCTCTTCCGGAAGGTAGACATATTCTTCATTTTCCGGATCCCAAGTTTTAATATACGTTTGCGGAACATCTTCTTCTACAATCGTAATCTCTTCTGGGCTGTCTGGTTCATTCGGGTCGGGTTCTTCACCAGGATAATATACCTGTGGAACAGGTGGTTCATTGATTTCGGTATCTGGGGTCGGACGGCGTCCGCCGCCGCCTCCATTGCGGACATTATGGAAGGCTGCTGTGACAGTCTGCCCTGCTAAAATTGTACCAGAACCATTGTCTATGGTCGGTGAATAATCGCCTGCATCTTCCGTGACGGTATATTGTATGCCTGTTGGCAGGTCAGAAACCGTTACCGATTCACCATGGCGCAGTGTAAACTCTGCTTTGCCATCAACAATATTACCTGTTGTGCCATTGCTGTGGGTATAGGTATGCGCTTCTGTAAATGGCGTACCATCTGCATTTTGCAGGGTTAAGGTAAAGGGGAATGCACGTTCGGTACTGCTGCGATTGCCGCTGACGGTTTTGGTGATGATAAGATTTCCGGTTTCCGGCACCGTAATATCCTGACGGGTATTGGTAATCACAACCGAATATTGATTGCCATCCTTTTGGATATCGCTATAAGATACGGTATAACCGGGGACAGAAATTTCCTGAACCTTGTAATTCCCATCTGCCGGTAACTCTGTTACTGTTTCAGACCAGTTATTCGCTGGGTTCAATGTAACATCTTTTACCGCTGTTTCACCATTGAGAACCTTTACGGTGATAGATTCTGGCAGGTTTTCAGTAATATCTGTGCCATCTGCGGTTTTCCAAAGTTTTGTTACCTTTAGGCTGACAGTTTCCGGCGGGGGAGGTGTTTCCTTGCGGGTATTTGTAATGGTTACAGAATACTGATTTCCTTCACCCGTAATATCACTGCAAGCAGATTCATAACCCTGAACAGGTTTCTCTTTCACTGTAAACTTTACATCTGTTGGTAAACCTATTACTTCTGCTGTCCAGTTGTTTTCCGAACTCAAAACAGCTTCTGCAATAACTTCTTCGCCATTTAAAACATTTACAGTAACAGATTCAGGCAGGTTTTCTGTAATCTCAGTGCCATCTGTTTCATGCCAAACTTTATGGATAGTCAGTTTTGCAACGTCAGGTGTTGTAAATGTGCGGCTATCTTTTTCTTCCATCTTGCCTACAGTGCCGCCAAGGAAATTTTGATATTTTCCACTCTCCGAAGTGTAATAATATACCTGCATTCTGTCCTTCAAAGAAGCAATTGCATTCAATGTCAGTTTCACATTTTGTGCTACATTCTGCATTGTAACCGTAAAATTCATGCCTTCTACTGTAGCATCAGCCGTGTTTATACCATCAGTCAGTGTCACTTTAACTGATTCTGTTTCGTTATTGACATTTTCAGCTGTACGGCTCAAAGTACCAGAGATCGTAGCATTATAAGTTCCATCCGCATTTTGGGTAAATACCTTATTAGCCTCAGTTACATCAGCAATTTTGAATTCCTTTTGAAGTTCAGATGCTGTGCATCCAAGCAAATAATTAGCCACAGCATTAGCATTTGCTGCCGCTTCTTTTCGCTTCGCGCTAGGCGTTGGATTTCTAAATCCAGAACCAATATATATTGGTGTTTCCCCATTTAACGAATCTTCAGGGGATACTACGACATTATTGTTTCCATTTGAAGGAATATAAATATGACTGCTATTGATAAAAGGTACCCTCATAAGCGCAACCGTTGTAATATCTGTGATTTGTGTATCAATCCCATCGGTAATACGCCAAATCGCATATTGTGTACCAGCCGTTAATACTGCTGTATCATAATCTGTACCCATACGGCGGTTGGCTTCATCCGCTGTGAGGAATGGATAACTGTTTTCAATAATGGCACGAAGTTTATCCTTTGTATCATCATCAAACTTGGATTCTTCAATCACTTTTGCAATACGGTACTTTTCACCTTTCGTGCTCGTATTAACGCCCATTTCAGCACAGTAAACTACACGGTAATTGCGCTCAGTATTGTTATCCTTTTTATCCGCACTCCAAGTTGTGTCATCAGGTGTCCAATCATAAGATGCTTCTTCCATCGGTACCATTACCATAGAAACTGCTTCTCTGGTCGTACGGTCACTTTCTGTTGCAAATACCCTTTCATAGCCAGGTTTTTCTGTGCCATACCAGAAATAATCTTGATTTTTGTCATTTTCGTCAGGCGTTTCTGGGGCAGGTGTTTCTGGGATGGTGTTATTTGGCTTCGCTCCATTCGGATCTGGGGCAATGAGTATTTTCCAAATATAAACGACATCGGCATTTTCACTTTCCATTGGATAATGAACATAGCATAAATTAAGCGTTGTTGAACTGCCTTGTACCCCTTGAATCGTAATACCATTTACTTTGGCGGTGCCGTCCTCTGCTTTTTCTACATTCCAAGAAGGAATCATAGAAGCTGCCGCAGTATCCGTGATATATAACTTATGAATCCCTGGATCAGAAAGTGATACAAAAATACCAGATGATTCTAATCTGTTTTCAAGACCTGTACCACCTGTTGCAGGAATTGTATATGTTTCTTTTTCGTAGATTCCCCAAGGTGCGGCAGTATGCGTTTCAGCACCACCTAAAAGACTTGCAAGATTTTCATCGGCAATATTGTCTATGTCTTCTCGCTGCAAATAGCCATCTTGTCTGGTGTCAGTTGCTGTTGTTGCCATTGTATCAACCGTGTAAGTCCAATTTGTTTGGACAACTTCCGGTTTTTGTTCATCCAATGGGTTTTCTTCTGCCTGCGGGTCAGCTGCTGCATCTGATGAATTTGCTTCCGCTGAAAGTTCATTTCCAGTTACATCTTCTGATGTTAACTGAATGCCTTCATCTTTAGCAAGTAAAAGCATTTCATTACTTGCTGCATCAGGTTCTTCGCCACTCTGTTGCATATCATCATCTGATGCATCATTGGCCTGTGGATAGCAGTTCTCGGCATGGGTATGCTCCTCCAGACCACAAATGAGTTCCCTCTCTGCTGCGGGCTGGCATTCTTCATTGTGTGTATGCCCTTCTGGGATTTCGCAAGTCAGCACCGCTTCACCTGCTTGATAGCATTCTTCTGTATGCGTGTGCTCGTCGCTTTCTTCAAAGCCGCATACCAAAACAGGCTCCCCAGCTTGATAACAGCTTTCATCATGGATATGATTTTCCTGAATTTCACAAGCTGGCGCTGCATCTGCAGTTTGATAGCATTCCTCTGTATGGGTATGCTCCTCCAAACCGCAGATTGGGGTTTTTTCTTCTGTATCAGCAGCAAATGCGGCTGTGCTGAATAAACTTGCTGTCATACACATAGCCAGAAACGCTGATAACATTCGTTTTGGATTTTTGTTCAAAAAAATCCCTCCTTTCATGAAATAATGCCTTTCTGGCGGTTTTCTCGTTATTATCTTCCATGAATCCCCCCTTTCAATCATCTTTACCCGGTGCAAATGAATGGTTTCTTTATTTCAGCTTTCATTGCTACATTATCTTTTCAAAATCTTCATTCTGACATATAAATTTTCAATATGATTCTTAGATATTATATTTTACAGCTTTATTTCAGTGTAACAAATACTGAAAATAAAGTGCTTCCGTTCATTTACTCAAACCACGATATCGTTAAATTGATTTCTCGAAATATAAATTACACCATTTATATCGTTAACAAGTATATCACAGCGTGGGTACATATCAGTGACATTTTACATTTATCGTTTCCATTTGAATTCGGCAATTTATACAAATTATATTTCGCTATTTTATTTATTATATCTAATTCAGATGAAGCCACCCCTATGCCCTTTATTCTATCATGATTGCAAATATCTCTATATTTTGTTTTGCTGTATTTCCCTTTTATCGTTGCTTTTTGCATTCCAGAATCGTTTATATATTCACTTTTGGGGGCTCTTTGTTTTTATCCGCCCAACATCCTGCCCTTCTGAATATCAAAAAACAGTTGACACATATTGTTTTCCATGCTACAATACCCACAATGAATCGAATTTGAGGTGAAAAAATGAAGTAATCTTTCCTGCTTGTATCTAAAAGGCAACATTATTTAGGCTGTTTCTCGATGGACTATCTATGCCTTTTTGCAGGAAAGCACCTCATTCCCATCCCTCCCGATGCGGGTTTATTTTGCATGGGCAGATGGCTGTTGGATGTGATTTCCTGCAGCCATCTTTTATTTTCCTATGAAACCTGCTGCAAGGAGGATTTTTTTATGTCACAAATACAACTTTCGGACCTAAGTTTTTGTTATCCCGGCAGTTATGACCCTGTTTTTTCCCATATTTCCTTGACGCTTGATGACCGTTGGAAACTTGGGCTGATTGGCCGTAATGGGCGTGGCAAAACAACCCTTTTACATCTGCTTGCCGGTATGCTTTCTGGTACAGGGCATATTTCTGCAAATACCAATTTCCGCTGCTTCCCAATTGCTGTACCGGAACCAGAGCGTCTGACCGCTGATGTCTTATCAGAATTAAGTGGTTTTTGTGCAAATTGGATATTGGAACGCGAATTATCCCTGCTTGGGGTCAATACCACTGTACTTTCACGTCCATTTTGTTCCTTATCCTCAGGTGAGCAAACAAAAATACAGCTTGCTGCCCTTTTTACTGCGGAAAATACTTTCCCATTAATTGATGAGCCAACCAACCATTTAGATCTGGAAGGCCGTCAGCTTTTAGGGCAATATTTGCAGCAAAAACAAGGCTTTATTTTGGTTTCCCATGATAGAGCATTGCTTGACGACTGTGCAGACCATATTCTAGCAATCAATAAAGCCGATATTGAATTGCAAAAAGGGAATTTCTCCTCCTGGCTGCAAAATCGCAGGCAACAGGACGATTTTGAACGCACGCAAGATGCACGCCTGCGTCAGCAAATCCGCCATTTATCCAAAGCTGCACAGCGCACAGCCGGCTGGTCTGAGCGACTTGAAAAAACAAAAATCGGCAGCTTAAATTCTGGTTTGCGTCCTGACCGCGGCTATATCGGACATAAATCCGCAAAAATAATGCGCCGCGCAAAAAACACGGAAAAGCGCCGTGAAGCTGCCATTGCGCAAAAATACACTCTTTTACACAACATTGAACGGGTCGATGATTTGAAACTCACCCCACTTCATCACCATAGCAAACGCCTGCTCTTGTTTGATAAAGTTGTGCCATGCTATCAGGGGCGTGCAGTATGTGCACCTGTTCACTTTTCTATAACACAGGGCATGCGTCTTGCGATAATCGGCAAAAATGGCACAGGAAAATCCAGCTTGCTCCGTATGATTGCCGGTGAACCTGTTGACTATATGGGCAATATTGCACGCACCGGGAATGTGCAAATTTCTTATGTGCCCCAACAGACAGATGGGCTTTCTGGTATGTTATCTGCATATGCTGAACAATATCACATTGATACCAGCCAGTTTTTCACGATTTTACGCAAGCTGGGATTTTCCCGCGTGCAATTTGAAAAAGATATCTGCACCTTTAGTGAAGGGCAGAAAAAGAAGGTACTAATTGCACGCAGCTTATGTGAGCAAGCACATTTATACCTATGGGATGAACCACTGAACTATATTGATATTGACTCCCGAATGCAAATCGAAGAATTGCTTTTAAAATTCCAGCCTACCATGATTTTTGTGGAACATGATAAAACATTTATCGATAAACTTTCCACCTCTGTCCTTCCGCTTTCTCCCTCTGTTATGCGCTAAATACCCTCATATCATAAGCAGTTAACGCGCATAAATATTCATTTCTATTCATGTATTTTACAGGGCTATTCTAGAGTTTTATATTTCGTTTTCCATGTTCATGGTAAACTTATCTGCTTGAATTTACTTTATAATCTTAATTCTTCTACCGCTATGTGTGCTGAAAAATCATCTTTTCTGAAAACCACTGAATTTAATTCGCCCTGAAAAGTTACGAAAATACGCATATTTTGTCGAATCATAATGCGTTTTAGCCCGTTATAGGAAATCTATGCGCATGTCAAAAAGGTTCTCGCGCTGGTTATGGCGTTCGCAATGGCGTTCACCATGATGGCAGGCGCGGCATATACGGATCAGGATGATATCCAAGCAACTGATGCCGTAGAACTGCTCGCGACGCTCAATGTCATGACCGGCAAGGGCGATGGTATGTTCCATCCGAACGATACCATTACAAGGGCAGAAATCTGCCGTATTATCTATACCATCCGCAATGAGGGTAATGATAATGCAAACGCATATGCTGATATGCCTACCACATTCCAGGATCTGACTAGTGCAGATGACTGGGCTAAGGGTTATATTAAGCATTGTAAATCTGTAAACCTCATCTCTGGTCGTGATGAAGCTGGTACAACCTTTGGACCGCAGGATGAAATTACCGGCGTTGAGCTTGCAGTAATCTGCCTGCGTGTACTGGGCTATGACCCAGCGAAGGCTGGCATCGGCGGCACCAACTGGGATACCCGTACTATCGGTTTAGCCAGTGAAGCTGGCTTGCTGAAGGGTGTTAACATGGAATCTGTAACTGGTCCATGCCAGCGTCAGTGGGCTGCTCAGATCATGGCAAATATGCTGGATGCACGTACCGTCCGCTGGTCTACTGACGGCGAACAATATACTACTTACGGTGTTGACAACACTCCAAACAAAAAGGTCGGCAAAGAATACATGAAGCTGCATACCTCTGTTGGTACGCTGATTTCTGTATCCGGCGGTAACTTGGATATTGTCCGCAGTGCAAGTGATATTGCTGACAGCGATGGCGATCAGGAAAGCTTCACCAATCTGGATAAGGACTATACCGAACTGCTTGGTCAAAAGGTTAAGGTTCTGTACTATGATGGCAAGGCAAACAGCGTTATCGGCGTTTACGCATTGGATGGCAATACTGTTTACACCGTAAATGCAAGCGCTGTTGAATCTGATGATAACAAGGTTAAGTTTGATGGCAAGTCTTATGCGATTGAATACATCGAAACCACCAAAAATGGTAATGGCTCTGTTTCAACCAAACGCACAAACGATTCCATTAACGTTGCTTATGTGAACATCAATGGTGGTGGACAAGGCAATCAAACCCTTTATTCATCAGATGGTAAAACCATCACTGGTTATCGTGGTGATTTTACATCTCAGGCAGGCGTTTACTATCAGGGCGATGCTGTAAGCAAAACAAGCTTTGCTTCCAACGTTTTTGATGACTGGAACACATCTTCTGCAATCATGAAGTTTGTCGATTCCGATAATAATGGTCGTCTGGATTCTGTCATCATCACTGATTATGCTGCAAGTGAAGTAACTTCTGCAACTTCCACCAAACTTGTTGCAGGCAAGACCTACAATCACTCTGACCATAATATTGATGAAGGCATTGCACAGGGCGATTGGGTATCCATTTCTTACAACCGTTTTGATGACTGCTGCGATATCAAGAAGATTGATTCTGCTACAGCCAAAATGGACGGCTTTAAGAAGGACAGCAAATCTGATGACAAGAACAATAGCATAGATCCCAAGATTGCTTCTGATCGTAAAACTGGCAATAGCATCATATACAACGAATATCGCATTGACAGCACTTGGTACAATGGTGCAAGCGACATTGCAAACCGTGCAGACCTGAACACTGTTCGTGCTGGCGACAGCGTTGAATACATTGTATTGAATGGTGTTATGTGGAAGGTTAAGCGTGCAAGCGCAGCTTCCCTTGACAATGTTGTTGACGTTGCAATGGTTGTAAACAAGGCTAAAACTGTAAATGGTCAGCAGGTTAAACTGCAGTTCTTCAATGATACCACTGCAACTGTTGAAGTTGATAATTATCAAGCAGTGGGTGCACGTATTCCTTATGGCAGCTTAGTGACTGGCACTTTATATGAATACAGCGTATCCGGTGGTAAATATATCTTTGAAACACTGAAAGATGTAAACGACGACAAGAAATATGCTGACTTCTATGGCGATTACACTTATCAGGGTCAAAAGACCTATAACTTTGGCACCAACGGCGGTGACACAAAGCTGGATAAGGAAATTGATGACAAGGCAAGAGTTATCCTGTTCCATGGCGATAATGAAACTGATGACATTGAAACCAATGAAGCTGATGTTATCACTGGCAAACAGCTGAAAGCATTGAAAGCATCTCAGGTTGCTGCAACCACTACTGCAACCTCTTATTCTTCAACCGCAGATTACTTTACTGCTGATGTATCTGGTTTGAACCGTACTGCTGCTATTGCTATGAAAGTAGCTACTATGCCGAACAATACAACTACAAATGATTACTACGGCTATATCCTTTCTGATGCAAACTATTCTCAAGGCAACGGCGAACTGGAATACAAGCTGCTGCTTGAAAACGGCGAAACAATTACCGTTTATGAAAAGAGCACTGCTTATACTTCACGCAAGGCAAATACCCTGATTGGCTATAAGTCCCTGACAGAAGAAGATTCCAATGGCAAGCGTTACATTGATGAAGTAACTCTGTACAGCATTGGTTCTGACAACTTTGGTCTTGGCGCAATTACCAGCGTACACGACAAGCAGACCAGCATTGAACTCCGTGGCTATGGTAAGGATACCTTTACCCCGCATAACACCGTTGGTCTGTACAACTATGACTTTGATGTCACCACAGATACTGTTGTATTCTATGTTGATACCAATGACAAGGAAGGCACAACCACTGGCACTATCCGCGAAGCAATTGAAAAGACCAGCAATGATCAGAAGGGCACAGTTCTTACAACATCTACAAACAAGAAGATGATTGCAAACTGCTTGTATCTTGCTAAGGATAAGGATGATCTTGAAGTTCTGGTTGTTGAAGCTACCGATGATCAGTTCCGTGGTCCGGATGCAGATACCGCTGCAAATCAGCTGGGTGCCCCTGCTTTGAATCTGGATCTGGTTAAGGTTGATGATGAAACTGGTACAGTACACTTTAAGACGACTCCAAGAAACTTGACGGGTGATCTCAGTACCACTACTGTTACTGTTAAGGTTAAAAATGCAGCAGGCACAGATAAAACTACTGACTTCACAATGGATCCTTCTTCTGTAACATTGAAGAAGAATGACGATGATGTTTCCTTCACTGTTACACCAAGGGCAGTAGCTGCTGCAGGCACTTACACCATTGAAGTATCTGTTAACAACGATAGTAAGACATATACAAATGAAGATGTTATTTCCTTCACTGTTGCAGGTACCGCTGTTGACGCTACTGACCCTGTAAATGCTATCACTTTCACTGGTGATTTGACAAGTGCTACACTTGAAGCTGATGATACCGTCAATATCGTCAGGGAACTGACTGTTAGTGCAGCAAATCCGAATGCACAATATACAGTAGATACTGCCAGCGTTGCTGTTAAGAACAACAACAATGTAATTGATACTGACACACCTCTGGAAGTAGGCACACTTTCTGTTTCCTTCGATCTGAAGGCGAAAGATGCTTATGTATTTGCGAAGGGTACGAAGATTACAGCTACATTGAATGGTCAAAAGCCAGTAAGCTGTGATGTTTCTGATGATGGTAAGACACTTACTGTAACTTATGAACTCCCTGTTGCAGCAAAAGAACAAACTATTGCTATTGACCTTACTGATTCTACTACGATTGCAGCAAGCGCAAAATCTATCCAGAGCAAACTGGACTCTAAGGATAAACTCGCTGTTGTTACTGGTCAGTTAGGTGATAACTTTGCCAGCAATGTTGATATTGCAGCTGGTACAACCCTGAAGGTTAACGATATACAGACTGCAATGCCGACTCTGAACGGTGAGGGCACTGTTGAATTTGCTGCAAATGTTACTGATCCCAGTGTGACTAATGCCGCAACAGCCAAGGCTTTTGTAAAGAAAATCGGTACAGAAGTACCTGCTGTAACTGATGTTGCAACCAAGGATAATTCTGTAGAAAAGGATATTACTTTGGATGCTAACAAGCCAACCCTGAAGGGCACAGGCAAAGTTACTGCATTCAGCAGCACAAAAACTCTGGATGACTTAGCAAAGAATGCAGGCAGTGATTCCGTATCACTCGTTTATCTTGAACTCCCTGCTACTTTTGCAAATGGCAACTTCTATGGCACATGGACTTTGAATGATAATTCTACAAAGTCTATGATTAGCGCTGGTGATACTCCTCTTACTGAAACAGACTCTGGTACTATGGTTGGTCAAGATTTCATGTTGACTGTAGGTAATAATGTTAAGTCCCTGACTCTGAAGGTCAAAGCATCTGGTGGTGCCGATTGGGTTACTTACACATTCAACTTCAAGTAAGCACGAACCCTGGTGAGAGGCAAGCTCCTGCCAGACAAACGAAAACCCCCTCGAAAGAGGGGGTTTTCTTTGCGCTAACACGATGAAAACGCTGATACAGATAGCATAAACCTATCTATATGCCTTAGAATGTGAAGGTGTAGGTGCCTTCAAGATTTGCGGAAGCATAGTCTTCATTATTGTAAACTTCGATAACAAGTTCTTTTACATTGTTACCAACGCCAATAACAAACTCTACATCTGTTGTCAAAGTACTCTTAGTCCAGTCACCTTCAACTGTACCGCCTGCACTTTCATGCATTGGAACAACCAGTTTGTTCTTTACACCATTATTAAGAACCCACTGCTGTTTGATCCATTTGTTTTGGCAGCTAGTTGGCAGAGTGAAGTGTACAAACTTCATGCTTGTGCTACCCGTGTGGGCAAGCAGAGGCTTCAATGCTATACTACTAAAGTCAGAAACCTTAGCAGTATCATTCTTCGCTGCAACAGCTGGGATGTTAGAAGTATCCACAGAAATATCAGCTTTCTTGTTATCTGCTGTAGATGCGTCCTTCATATCAGTTGATGGCACAGTTGTACCAAGCGTATTTGTCAGTGCAACCGGATTATCAGCGCCTGCTACAACCTTATTGCTTGCAGCGGACAGGAGGACCGTACCATTACCACTAATCTTGGTTGGTGCATTAGCAGCTGTCAGTTCAGGCAGCTCAACAGCCTTATTTGCTGGAACAGACATTTCAGCTTTTGCCATTGTAGTAAGGTTCTCTGCTGTGAATACAGCAGGCTTTTCCACAGAACTATCTGTGATTGCCTTATCAACAGCTTTCTTTACCTCTTCTGGAGATGCATTCTCTGGAATGACAGGAGCAACACCAGTACCAGTAACATTACTGAAAATAACGTCTACATAACCAGTACCATTTGCTTTGATGGTATTAGTATCACTAGAATCAGCAGCAATAAACACTACTTTACCAACAATAGACTGATCCTTCTTTTCCTTTTCAGCACTACCATCAATTGTTACGCCCTCAATTTTCCAATCTGCTGTTGCTCCAGATAAGCCAACGATCAGTTCGCTTGGAGTTGCTGCAAACTCACCTTTATTAGTTGTAGACAGGGTCTTATTTGCTGTAGTCAGTGTTACTGGTGTTCTCTTGCCATCTTTATCTTCTACAAAATAACGTACTTTAACATTATTAGCGGTTGCTGCACCAAAAGTGATAGAAATGTTTTCGTTAGCAGCAAATTTAGCACTACCTTGCAAGCTGGATGCAGAATAAGTACTATCGCCACCAGGTACAGTGAAATTAGATATACCTGTAGCAATCGGAGAACCATTTGCATCCTTAATTGTATAAGGAACAGTTACAGCAGCATTGCTGTCCATCCATTCTGCACGTTCAACAGTAATCTGTCCACGCAGCAAGCCATCTTCGTTTACCAAGATATTGCTTGCCGTAACCAGTGCATTGCCGTTAGTAGTTGCACTGCCACTGGATGTAGTATTAGAACCCTTAACAGAATTAGCAGCTACAGGATATACAGAGTTATCCAGATATTCGCCTACATCAAAGATGAGCAGTTCAATTTCATCGCCGTTGCCGATTACCAACGCGTTTGCACGCCAGTTGCCAGCGTTGTCCTTGGTTGCTACACCAAGCGTACCTTCTACGATACCAATATCCTCATATTTATCAGCATCAGAATTGATATAGAATACCTTGTCTGCTACGATATCTAATTCGTTACTGCTTGCAGAGTAAGGCTTATCATTAAATTGAGCTTTCGTCTTATTGGTATTCAGTTTAGTGATTGCAGTGAAGGTAATGTTTGTGATTTTATTTACATCATCAATCACGTTAACGCCATTTTCTTCCTTGATGGAGTCATAGCCAATAACTGTGCCTTTGGCACGTTTATCTGTATCGCCGCTTGCTTCTTCTACAACGATATTTTCCTTACCGTTCCAGATTGTATAGGAAATACGGGCGGTTCCAGTAATCCTATATGCGTCCTGAACGATATAACCGTAATGACTATAGGAATCGAATTTTACCTCATCCATATCATCTACAGTAATAGCAAGGGCGCCAATACGATCTAAGCCGTCCATATCGCCATGGAATGCATAGTATTTGCTTCCAGAATAGCGAGCTGCAGCTAATGTCTTAAACTGCTTACCAGTAATCTTCTTAGAGTCGTTAGCAGCATACAGAAGAATTTGTGCATCATCAGCAATCCGATAACTGCCAATAGATTCCAGCTTGCTGCTGGTAGCTATGCCTGTATAGTAGCTATTTTCATGTGCATTTGTACCATTAAAGGACAAATCGCCATAGTAATTCTTATATTTATCAGTTGTGTCCTTATTCTGATCCTTCAATGCATAGAACTTGTATTGATCACCAGATTTATCGAATTCATAAACGACACCTGGCGTAAGTTGTGCAAGAGTCAAAGAATTATCAACTTTAACTTCAACAGCTTTTGTTGTACCATCAAAGAATGCAATCTTGACACGTGGGCTTGCGCCACCGGTTGAATCCTTTGCAATTACCATTGCAGCATTGTCAACACGACCGTTTGCATTACCACTGACGCGCTTGATATAGAACATGATGTTGTTTACTGCAACAAATTCTACATTATTGCCAGCCTGTACGCTGTTAATATCGTTCTGGGACAGTTTTGTATCCTGCAGAGGTGCATTGCCGCCACCGAAATACCATGCACTGTCGATCTGATATTCGTTATAAGTTTTATTGCTGATTTCGGTTTTGCCATCATAATAGAGCTTTTGGGCTTTGGTTTCCTGACGCAGACCAGTCAGTTTGCCAGTAGCCATATCAGCTTTTACGATATCATAGCAACCATCGTAAAGATTATTGGTGATAACAACCCAATCATCCTTTGCAATACCTTCTGCGATGTTTTCATCAGCATGACGGTAGGTGGTACCATTTGCAATAATGCGGTCAGAAGCTGCATAGCTAACCTTGGCAACATTGTAGGTCTTGACAATCAGGGTATCAAGGCGACCATCATCGTCAGAGTCAACCAGGGTATACATATTTGGATTCAGATTGTTGTTATCAATCTGGTCAACAGTGGTCTTTGCAACTGCTACGCCATCAATATAAGTATCAATGCCGCCGCGGGTTACAGGATAAGTATTGCCGCCAAATTTAATGCGTTCATCATTATCCTTTTCAACACCATTTGCAGCTACTGTGTAAACTGTGTTACCTTCTACTGCATAAACGCCGATAACATCATTATTCTTTTCGTTATGGAACAGAACTTTTACCTTCTGACCAAGCAGTTCAGAATAGTCCTTCGGAACCTTGGTGAATGTCTGGTTGCCAGCACCATGGAAAGAATCTGGAGCATCAACAGATTTAATATTGATAACAATATTTTCTTTATCAATCGCTGTCAACAGACCGATATCGGAATCCAACTTCATGTATTCCTTGCCAACCTTGGGGTTGCGTGTGTTATCAACACCCATGGTGGTGTACTGATCGCCGTCAGTAGACCAGCGGACAGTATAAGCGTCCAGCATATTCGCCATAATCTGAGCTGCCCACTGACGTTCGCATGGACCAGTTACAGATTCCATGTTAACATTCTTGAGCAGACCAGCTTCGTTAGCCAGACCAACAGTCTTGGTAGACCAGGATTCACCGCCGATGCCAGCCTTTGCAGGGTCATAACCCAGTACACGCAGGCAGATAACAGCCAATTCTACACCAGTTACCGGATCCTGCGGTCCAAAGGTTGTGCCTTTTTCATCACGACCGGAGATAAGGTTTACAGATTGGCAATGCTTAATGTAGCCCTTTGCCCAGTCATCTGCACTGGTAAGATCCTGGAAAGTAGTCTGCATATCAGCATATGCATCCGCATTAGAGTTACCATCGTTGCGGATGGTATAGATAATACGGCAGATTTCTGCCCTTGTAATGGTATCGTTCGGATGGAACATACCATCGCCCTTGCCGGTCATGACATTGAGCGTCGCGAGCAGTTCTACGGCATCAGTTGCTTGGATATCATCCTGATCCGTATATGCCGCGCCTGCCATCATGGTGAACGCCATTGCGAACGCCATAACCAGCGCGAGAACCTTTTTGACATACTTATAAGAATACAAATTTCTTAATTAAAAGAGCGTTTTAAAGCAAAAAAGCATAGATTTACATAGATTTATCGCTTTTTAGTTTTTCAGCATATCAGTGAAAATCCCAAATCCATATCGCAAATACTGGATTTCTATCAAATTAGACATACAGATACTTTATAAAATTACAGTATCATTCACACACGCCTATTCTTAAGATTTTACTGATTCTTTGAATGATTATTCACACAAAAGAATTTCATACTCATGCCATCGCAAGATACCGATAAGGATTTTCAGCAGATCCATCACCATTGAGCATTCCTTTCACAGAGAACCCACTGCTTGTAATAGATACCAGTTTAGCATTTGCACCACGGACCGCCAGCTGTACACAAGTCCGGTCATGCTGTTCCTCATAATAGCCACGATAGGCAACAACCAATACCGCACGCGGCTGAAAACCAATTGAAATCGTCTGTGTATTCGATGAACCAGAACCATTATAGGTACCAGTGACAAAATAGCTGGTACGCCGCAGTGAACTTTCTGCAGCAGATATCCGTGAAGCCAATGCTTGGCGTGCATTTGCTTCGGCGGTATCCGCATTCTGACGTGCAGCAGCCTCCTGCGTAAGTTCTGTTTGTGTTGCCTTGTGATCCAGTTCATACTGGATATCTGCAGAAAGCATATTGCGGTTAATTTCGCCTTCAAAAGTTTGGGTGCGATAGGCATCCATGCGGTCTTCCAGAATTTTGGCGTCATCACAAATGCCATTAAGAGCCGTTCGTAATTGTTCTGGGCACGCATCAAATTTTTCTTTTAACGCCAATGCCGTTAAATTTGGGCGATCAGACAAATCAGAAATCTTTTCAGCAAATTGTGGGATTTTGTGTTCGGTAAACATAAAAATTACAACCTCCTTTTAATTATGCTGTTTATAATAGCGAATGGAAACTGGAAATGTCAAGCCATAATGAAGTGTTCATTTTCGCAGTAAATTGCCCTATAAAGGCACATCTATTTTTGCATTTATCGCATTCATAACTGTATACTTATGCAGAAATCTGCTAAGAAACCCGCCAACATCTAATCTTACAAGTAAAGGGAATTTATTATATATATCCAGGGGTAATAAAGGAATCATCCTAATTTATACATAAATCTAGGATAACAAAGCGTATCCGTGCTAAAACTGCTAAATATCAAAATGCAAAAAATATTTTGAAATCCATCTGTTTTGTATGAAAATCGTCTATAAATCATATAAAATTATAGACGCAGCGATATGTCAAAAAGGTTCTCGCGCTGGTTATGGCGTTCGCAATGGCGTTCACCATGATGGCAGGCGCGGCATATACGGATCAGGATGATATCCAAGCAACTGATGCCGTAGAACTGCTCGCGACGCTCAATGTCATGACCGGCAAGGGCGATGGTATGTTCCATCCGAACGATACCATTACAAGGGCAGAAATCTGCCGTATTATCTATACCATCCGCAATGAGGGTAATGATAATGCAAACGCATATGCTGATATGCAGACTTCCTTCCAGGATCTGACCAGTGCAGATGACTGGGCAAAGGGCTACATTAAGCATTGCCAATCTGTAAATCTCATCTCCGGCCGTGACGCTGCTGGCACCATTTTTGGGCCGCAGGATCCGGTAACCGGTGTAGAACTGGCTGTGATCTGCCTGCGCGTACTGGGTTATGACCCTGCAAAGGCTGGCATCGGCGGCGAATCCTGGTCCACTAAGACCATTGGTCTGGCTAGCGAAGCTGGTCTGCTCAAGGGCGTGAATATGGAATCTGTAACTGGTCCATGTGAACGTCAGTGGGCTGCTCAGATTATGGCGAATATGCTGGATGCTTATACTGTTCGCTGGTCTACAGATGGTGACCGTTACACCACTTATGCAGAAGATGGCAACCCAAACAAAAAAGTTGGTCGCGAATATATGAAGTTGCACACCACAGTTGGTACATTAACTTCTATTTCCGGTTCTAACTTGGATGTTGTTTGCAATACAAGTGATATCGCTGACAGTGATGGCGCTTTAGAAACCAGCTTTACAAATGTTAATACTGACTATACAGAACTGCTGGGTCAGAAAGTTAAGGTTCTGTATTCTGACGGTAAAGCAAACAGCGTTATTGGTGTTTATGCACTTGATGGCAATACTGTTTACACTGTAAATGCAAATGCTGTTGAGTCTGATGGGGATAATAAGGTCAAATTCGATGGCAAATCCTATACCATTGAATATATTAACACCACCAACACACGCAATAATAATAATGTGCTGACAACTTCTACAGCACGTGATAACGGTATTATCAGGACTTTATTCCTTAATATTGATGGTGGCGGAACCAGCAATAAAGATGGCAATAATTCCTTTACCGCACAAACTGGTCGCTATTATGAACCTACAGTAACTGCAAGTTGGGGTAACAAGTATTTTAATGCAGAAGACGTTTTCGATGACTGGGATGGTTCCTCTGCTATTATGAAGTTTGTTGATTCCGACAACAACGGGCGTCTGGATTCTGTTATCATTACAGATTATGCGGCTGCAGAAGTAACTTCCGCAACTTCCACTAAGATTGTTGCGGGTAAGAGCTACAACTTCTCTGATGAAAACATTGACGAAGACATCAAGCAGGGCGACTGGGTATCTATTTCTTGGAATCGCTTTGACGACTGCCGCGACATTAAGAAACTTGAAGTTACCACTGGCAAGCTGGATGGTCTGAAAAAAGAGAGCGAGAGCAAAAATTACGATAAGGACCCTGCCAAGAGCAAAGGTTATCAGTTTAATGAATATCGTGTTGACAACGCTTGGTTCAATGACGCAAAGAATTCAAACACTGACATCAAGAGCGTTAAAGCTGGTGACAGCATTGAATATATCCTGCTTAATGGCGTAGCTTGGAAGGTACAGCGTGCTGGCGTTGGTTCCCTTGACAATGTTGTTGACGTAGCAATGGTTGTTAACAAAGATGGCACTGGTCTTAGTGGCAAGCAGGTAAAACTGCAATTCTTCAATGATACCACCGCAGTTGTTGATGTTGACACTTATGCTAAAACAACTGAATGCGTTCCGTACGAAGAGTTAGTCAATGGTACATTGTATGAATATAGTGTATCCGGCGGCAAATACATCTTTGAAACTTTGAATCCCACCAAGGATTTCTATGGTGACTACACCTATGCAGGCACGAAGCCTTATACATTTGGTGGCGACGATGGCAAGAGCATCAACCAAAAAGCAATTGATGATGTTGCAAAGGTTATCTTATTCAAAGGTGAGAGAGAGAAGGACAGCACTGGTAATGAATCTGATGTCATTACAGGTAAACAGCTGAAAAACCTGACAAGCACCGCAGTTGGTGTATCAAAAGATACTGCCGCTGAATATTTCACAGCTGATGTATCCGGTTTGAACCGTGCTGCTGCACTGGCTGTTAAAGTTGATAAGTTCCCAGAAAACATTGTTACCAATGATTATTATGGCTATATCCTGTCTGACGCAATTCTTTCTCAGGGTAATAATGAAATTTCTTATGATTTATTGCTTGAATCTGGCGAAACCGTTACCGTTTCTGAAAAGAGTACAAAAGTTGCCGATCGTAAGGCAAACACCCTGATTGGTTATAAGTCCCTGACAGCTGAAGATTCCAACGGCAATCGTTATATTGATGATGTAACCTTGTACACACTTGGTAAAGGCGAAAACAATAACTTTGGTATTGGCGCAGTCACAAGTGTTAACACTAACCAAAGTGCAGTTGAAATCTATGGTTATGGTTACAGCAAGACAACTGATAAGTTTGCTTGGAATCATGTCAACCGCGATATTACCTCAAGCACAATTATCTTCTATGTAGATACCGATGCAAAGACTGGTTCTACTACTGGCACTATTAACACTGCCATTGAATGGGGCGCAACCCAGGATGCAAAGGAATCTGATTTTGTTCAGGTACCAGTAGATGGTGAAAAGGCTAAGGTAGCAAACTGCCTATACCTTGACAAAGATGGCAGTGACCTTGAAGTTTTGGTCGTTGATACTGCTGACCGCCAGTTCCGTGGTCCAGAAGTAAAGAATTACAATGATGAGAACAATTCGACCGTTCCATCTGCTAAGATTAGCGATAAGCAGGTAGCGAGAGGGGAACTTCCAACTGTAACACTGGCTGTCACAACCAAAAATATGAAAGCTGGTTCTGCTACAGTTTCTGCAACTCCTGAAGTAAAGGGCATTACAGTAGATACTCCAATCACAATCGCTGATAATGGTACTGCAACAATCACTTTGAGTGTTAATTCACTGCTTGAAGCAGGGAATTTCCCGTTCACCTTTACAATTAAGGATAGCGAGAAAAATGAAGTAACAGCCACTGCAACCCTAATAATTGTAGAAGATACAGACACTGCAGATTCTACAGATGTATCATTCAGCAGTGTAAGTCGCGAACTCGCTGCACTTGAAAGCGCAATGCCTATGAATCCAGACAATACTGTTGCTACTTTGAAGGATGCAGTAAGTGATCTTGTTGCTGCTTGGAATAATACCAAGGTAGCATTGACTGCAACTGCCACTGTCAGCAGCAATGTGGTTGACAACCTTGCTTCAAACGCTCCTATTACTGCAGGCGACACGATTACATTAACTATGACATTCACCGCACAGGATAATGTTGTATTTGATGCTGCTCTTGAGGCAGATGCAGACGCTCCGGCAATTGCAGGTGCTACAGCGAAGCTCAACAGAAAGTCTAATAAGGAAATCGTAGTTACCTACACCTATACTGCAGTAAAGGGTGCCGCACAAGCTGCTCAGGAAGCAGTTGATGCAGTTAAGAATACTGTAAAGACTAATTCTTCTGATTTGCCACAATTCGACGCTGGCGATAAAGTTGCTGCTGTAACCTTGACTTCTAAGGGCACTACAATTTCTGCAACTGGTTCTGTTACAAAAGGTACAAGCGCGGATAACTGGGAATCTACCGATTGGGGCTATCCTGCTGATGCAGGCAATCTGGAAACACATTTCTTAGTAGCATTTGGTCTGCCAAAGCCCAAAAATGCTACAAATGCTTGCGTAGCTTCTATAGCATCAGCTGCTAAAGATGGTTCTGGAAAGAAGTATCCAGAGGTTGCATCAGATCCCGATGGGCTGTTGCTTGGCATTCTTGTTCCAGTAAACACTAAAAAGGCAACTGTATATGTACAATGGATTGATGCTAATGGCAATATGGGTGAACCTGTAGAATATACAATTGACGCTACTGCCGTTACCGTTTCATAATTCCAGTAAATTTATTGTGCGTAAGCGCAAAGAAAACCCCCTCTTTCGAGGGGGTTTTCGTTTTGCCATTCAGCTTATCTGATACGAAAATCAGAAAGTGAAAGTATATGTGGTTACTGTTGGTTCGGTTGCTGGAGCAACTGCTGGGATGGTGATTGTAAAGGTAATAGATGCGCAGTTGTCACCAACCATGAGCTGTGCAGTATCACCAGGAGTACCAGTTACTTCAAAACCATCTCCGGTAGAGTATGCGCCTCTAAGCGGCCAGGTTGTAGAGCCGTTATAAGCAGTCTTCAATGTGCCAGTTGCTTTAATCTTTGCACCAACTGGAGCCTGAGTAGCAGTGAAGACAATTTCAACTGGAGTAACAGTCTTGCTGCCAGTTGCTGCTGCCATATCAGAGAAGGATTCGCCAGTGTTCCAAACGACTACTTCGCCAGTGCCGCTGAGTTTCAAGCCGTCGTCAATCGCTACTGCATTGTTGCCAGCAGCAACTGTTGGAGCAACTTTATTCAGGCTGCCCATGAGAGCCTTCAGACTATCTGCACCTGAAGCATTTGCAATGTCACCATCAAATACAACGTTGCCATTGCCAGTCAGAGGTGAAAGGGTTGTTTGATCGTCAGCAACAACTAATGTCTTGTTTGCCGGAACAGAGATGCCTGTGGTAAGAACGCCGCTTGCTTCAACGATATCATTGGATTCAAGCTTCGCATTCACTTCATTTGCATTAGTGCCGTCTGCTTGTGCGTTCGGAACCGGAACTGTGTATTCGTAAGTAGCGGTCAAGGTCTTGCCATCGTCAGAACGTACACTGCTTACAGGTGCTACGCCATTCCATGTGCTTGTAATTGCTGCATTTTCCGCAAATACATCTGTAGCAGCTGCAGTTACAGTAAAGACGAGCTTAAGTGCTTCGCCGCCTGCCAGTGCATTGCCTGCTACTGCATCAGCGGTGCCAATCTTAATGGAAGTTACAACTGTGCCACTGGTAGCTGTTGCAGTTACACGAGTTGCAGACGGATAATCGCCAGCCTTTGGCAACTTAGTATTGTTAGCAGCATCCCAATCGCCAGAGAATGTAAGGGTTGGAGCGCCAATTGTGTTGCCTGCAATGCGGATAGTAGCGCCATTGCTGGTTACAGCAGTGCTATTGCTAGTGCCCTTTACAGTGACAACATAGTCACCAGCCGGTGCGCCGGCATTTGGCGTAATTGTAAAGCCAACAGATGTACCGTTTTTGGTCAGAACCGGTGCAGTTCCTACGGTAAAGTTGGAGCTTGCATCTACGCCATCAGTGCCTGCTGTTTTGATTTCAATTGTGGTGGCAGTAGAACCAGAAGCAATTGTACCATCGGTAGTATTTGCAGCTTCCACAAAGTTACGCGGAACTACTTGGAAGTTGATTACAGCAGTGCTATTTGCCGGAACAGATGTACTGGAAGGAGTTACTGTCAAAGAAGCTCTGCCAGAAATCTGACCATATTCTTTGTTTTCTGGGCCACGGAAGATGCGGTCGCCAGATTCTACAACGATAACTTCAAGATCATCGCCATCACGGTCAAGGTACAGGCAGTTTACAACCTTAGCCTTACCATCATCATCCAGAATGGTTACGGCATCAGGCATATCGCGGCTGGTTGTGTAGTCCATTGCCGTGCGGACTGTGCCTGTGGTTTCGCCAGTCTTTTCATCTGTGTTAACAAAGAATTTAACGGTATCCGTTGCGATGTCGCGGTCAACATTCTGCTCGCCAGTTACCTGGTTGCCGAACATTTTACCATAGCCCTTGATTTCAACTGTGCTCTGGCTGTTGTTTACGCTGGTAATTGCGCCAACACCGAAGCTGTCAGCAGAATTCTTCAAGCTGTACAGAGTCACATCATCAATATAACGCTTATCATTGGAGTCAGCAGCAGCCAAAGATTTGTAGCCAATCAGGGTATTTGCTTCACGGTTACCAATCTGTGTGCTTCTCTCGTAAACGGTAACGGTTTCGCCAGTTTCAAGCAACAGGCTGTAGGAAATTTCGCTGTTACCAGAAGAGTAGATTGCATCGGAAAGGATGTAGCCATAATAATCGTTGCTGACAAAACCAGTCGGGATAGTATTAACGGTCATTGCCAGTGCAGCAACGCGGTTCAGACCAGATACGTCTGCAGTGAAGTACCATGCCTGACCAGATACTGTAGCCTGAGTAGCTTTCAAGTTTTTCAGCTGACGGCCAGTGATAACATCAGATTCATTACCAGTTTGGCCATTGCTCTTGAACAGGATAACCTTAGCCTTGTCATCAATAGTTTTACCACTGATTACATCGCTAGGAATGTTGTACGTTGCACGACCTGCATAAGTATAATCGCCGTAGAAATCCTTTTCAGTATTGTTCAAGGTTTCAAAGATATACTTACCGCCAGATACGCTGTATTCATACAGTGTGCCAGGAATCAGTTTACCATATGGGACACGGTCGCCAGTTTCGGTGTAAGTATCAACATCTACAACAGCGGTAGTGTCATTGAAGAACTGCAATTTAACCTGCTGGCCGCCAATTGCGTTTTCTTTATTAACCACCATTGCAATGTCAACAACGTCATCCAAAGAACCAGCGCTAGCGCGTTTCATCAACCAAGCAGTACCATTGAGCAGGATGTATTCAATGTTATCACCTGCGCGAACGGTGCTGATATCGGTGCGGCCATCCTTATCGGTCGCATGATTGAACCAAGTGCTGTCAACGCGGTATTCGTTGAATTTAACCTTGTTGCCATCCTTATCGTCTGCACTGGTCAATGTAAGAGCATTGCTATTGCCTTCAGATGTGCTGGCACGTTTGAAGCCATCCAGTTTGCCAGTAGTGGTTTCAAGTTTCTTCACATCGCTGCAATCGTCGAAACGGTTATAGGAAATAGATACCCAGTCGCCCTGTGAAATGCCTTCATCAATGTTGTGATCAGCATGTTCATAGGTCTTACCAGCGATAACGCGGGTAGAAGTTGCGGAAGTTACTTCAGCAGCTGCATAGTCAGTGATGATTACAGAATCCAGACGACCATTGTTATCAGAATCGACAAACTTCATGATTGCAGAAGAAGTATTCCAGTCATCAAAGAGATCCTTTGCTTTGAACGCATTCGAATGATAAGTAACAGTTGTGCCACTGACTGTATCCTGTGTTACTCTGTCCGTACCAACATGAGTTACGCCAGATTGGGTTGTAAACTCTCTGTCATAGCCGGAAACAGAACTCGATGACATGCCAGAACCGTCAATAGATGTATAATAAGTGCTGATAGAACCTGTAAGAGTAGAGTTATTTGCGCCAATGCTTTCAATTGTATAAGATTTGCCGTCAAACTTAACTTTGTCGCCATCAGATTCAACAGCACTTGCGTTTACTGTGTAAACTGTGTTACCGCTAAGCCCATAAACGCCAATAACGCTATTTGCCTTACCATCAGAATACAGAACCTTTACCTTCTGACCAAGCAGTTCAGTATAGTCAGTATTGACATTGGTGAAAGCAGTCAAAGACGCGCCTTTTGGATCACTGTCAGCACGGTCACTGCTGTTTTGAGTAATGCTCAAGTTGCCGCCATCAATGCTAATCAAAGTACCAACGCTGGTATGCAGCTTCATGTATTCGCGACCAACTTTTCTATTTTCAGTGCCGTCTTCTGCATAGATAGTGTAACGGTCACCGTCAGTAGACCAACGGACGGTACGCGCATCCAGCATATTCGCCATAATCTGAGCAGCCCACTGACGTTCACATGGACCAGTGACGGATTCCATATTGACGCCCTTGAGCAGACCAGCTTCGCT
>CAXHNU010000036.1:0-26393 GCA_964017555.1 uncultured Butyricicoccus sp.
CGGCAGCACGGGCGAGGTTTGACAGCAAACCGCAGCGGTCAGTGGCGGTATAGAATAGGCGATTATCGAATGATCTGTCAAATTAATGATGATAAGCTGATCATTTTGGCGCTTAACGTGGGACACAGACGGGAAATTTATAGCAGCAATGGTCACTGAAAGCTGCCGGAAAATATGGAAAAACCACTCTAATCGGGTGGTTTTTTTATGCGCAAAACGCAGAAAGGAGGTCGCTTTATGGGAAAATACGTATGGCCATGCCCGAAATACAGCCGCATTTCCAGCAAATATGGCAACCGTGTCCATCCAATCAGCGGTGGCGTGAAATTTCATGACGGCATTGATTTGGCAGCGGCAAAAGGAACGGATATTGTTGCCTGCGCGGCAGGAACTGTAACTAAAGCCGTTAAAAGCAGCAAAGGTTATGGCTGGTGCCTTTATATTGAACACGCAAATGGGATACTGTCTTTTTATGCGCATTGTTCCGCGTTTTATGTGAAAAAAGGCGACCGGGTTTCTGCTGGGCAGCGTATTGCCGCTGTTGGTACGACTGGCGCTTCAACCGGCAACCATCTGCATTTTGGCATGAAGCAAAACGGAAAATCCGTCAATCCGCAGAATTATGTCAAAACAACCGATACGCTGAAAAATTATGCCGGGGATACGCCAAGCAGCAGCCCCAAAAATGTCGTGAACGCGCTGTTTACCGCTTACTATCCGGCAGATAATGCCATGGAAGGCGGCTTTTATGACGCACAGGGCAAACTGCTTGACCCCAAAAAGAAAACCTGTGCCGCACCCAAAAGCATTCCCTTTGGCACGAAAATCACCGTGCAGGGCACCGGCACTGCCTGCGATGGTGTGACATATACCGTGACAGACCGTGGCGGGGCAATCAAAATCGTAAAGGGTGTTTATCATTTTGATTTGCTGATGTCCACAAACGCGGAATGCAACCGCTTTGGACGCAGAAATGGGACTGCTGTGATTGGCGGCACTGGTGGTTCGGACAGCGCTGGCAGCAGTTCCAGCAGTGCGAAAAGCAGCACTGGCAATACATCTGGCACCAAAAAATCTGCTAAAAAAGATATTACAAAAACTGTTGTCAAATCAATCAGCGGCGCGGCAGGGACAAGAAAAGAAACGTTGCACAATGTGCCGGATTACCAGAAAAACGGCGCAGAAATCCTCATTCAAAATAATGATGGGCAGATTCAATACCCCGCGATTGAAGGGGATATTGTTTGGGAAACCGTGCGCAGGGGCAGTCCTGGCACACTGAAATTTACCACAGTGAAAGATGGGACGCTGAATTATGATGAAGGCAACCCGGTTTCTTTCCGCTTTAATGGGCAGCCGGTTTTTTATGGTTATGTGATGAAAAAAAGCCGGTCAGACAATACCTTGATTGATGTGACCTGTTATGACCAGCTGCGTTATTTCAAAAATAAAGATACGCTTGCTTATGAAAATAAAACATACACAGAACTGCTCAAAATGCTTGCTGCCGATTATGGGCTGCAATGCGGGACACTGGAAGATACCGGCTATCAAATTCCATGGCGCATTGAAGAAGCTGCTGTGTTTGATATCCTTGGCAATGCTTCGGATTTGACCGTTATCAGCACAGGCAAACTTTTTGTGCTGTATGATGATTTTGGCAAACTAACCCTGCGGCATATTGAATCTATGCTGCTGCCCATTTTGATTGATGAATCTACAGGGCAGAGCTTCAGCTATACTTCTTCCATTGACAGTGATGTGTATAACCGTATCAAACTTGCTTATGACAACGAGGAAACCGGTGAACGGGAACTTTATGTTACCAATGATGCCGAAAGCCAGAGCCGCAGGGGCGTTTTACAATATTACGATAAGCTGCAAAGCGCAATGTCATCCGCGGAACGGAAAGCCAAAGCGGAAATCCTGCTGAAATATTACAGCCCAAAGCGGCGGGAACTGACAGTCAGAAAAATTTTTGGCGATATCCGCGCACGCGCTGGAGCATCTGTTGCGGTGAAAATGAATTTGGGGGATATCATCACATCAAATTATATGGTAATTGAAAAAGCAACCCATACATTTTCCCATGGGCTGCATACCATGGATTTGCGCCTTGCTGGCGTGAGGGGGGAATTCCGTGCCTGATTTATTTGATACCATCAAACAGATTGCTGTGAACGCAATGGAAGCCAACAAACCTGTGGAAATTACTTTTGGCACCGTGCAAACGGTTCATCCGCTGCGTGTGCGGCTTTCACAGAAAATTGTGCTCGAGAAAAATATGCTTGCTGCCTGCGCCGGGTTCTCCGCTTCTAAACTCTATGCAGGCGACAAATTATTGCTGCTGCGCTTCCAGGGCGGGCAGCGGTACTTAATCCTGGATAAGGCAGGTGAAATCCCATGATCCCTTCTGGTTATGACGCGCTGCCGGATTTTGAAATTACCGAAATCCCTTCTAAAACCTATCGCCTGCGCTTTGATGGAAAACCCGGAAACGGTATGGTTTCTGGGCTGGAAGCCATGAAACAGGCGATTTTTTTGATTTTACATACCGAACGCTTTTATTATGCGATTTATTCTTGGAATTATGGCATAGAACTTGCCGCGCTTGTTGGCGAGGAAACATCACCCTATATGCAGGCGCGTCTGCAATATGCCATCGAACAAGCACTGCTGGCAGATGACCGGATTCTTGAAGTATATGGGTTTGTGTTTTCCAGACCGGCAAAGAAAAGCCTTGCTGTGGAATTCACCGCGCGCACCACACAAGGCAATGTGAAATCTGAATGCCTTTGGGAAGGAGGTTTTATCTGGTGAGTTACCGTTATTCCGAAAATATGACCTATGAATTTATCCTGAACCGGATGCTCGGGCGTGTGCCGGATGGTGTGGATAAACGAGAAGGCTCCATCATTTATGATGCGCTTGCGCCTGCCGCTGCGGAACTTGCCCAATGTTATATGGAGCTGGATGTCGTGATGGATGAAACCTTTGTTGATACGGCTTCGCTGCAATATTTAATGCTGCGGTGTAAAGAACGTGGAATCGCAATACGCCCCGAAACTGCCGCCGTTGTAGAAGGCAGGTTTACACCGGATACGCTGGAAATCCCGGAAGGGACACGGTTCAATTGCGGCGATTTGAATTTTGCGTTAACAGAGAAGATTTCCCCCGGCATTTACCTGCTCGAATGCGAAACGCCGGGCACAGCCGGCAATCTGTATAGCGGGCAATTGCTGCCTGTGGAGGTTGTGGACGGCTTATGGACGGCGCAGATCATTGGCGTTTCAGTCGCCGGGGATGATGGCGATACCACTGAAAGTCTGCGCAAAAAATATTATGCGTCCATTAATAGCCAGGCGTTTTGCGGCAATGCGGCTGGATATAAAGACAAAATAAAAGAAATGGCAGGTGTTGGCGGCGTAAAGGTTTATCCGGTATGGGATGGCGGCGGGACAGTGAAACTGGTGGTGATTGCAGCGGATTTTATGGCGCCATCCCGGCAATTGATTGATGATATTCAGTTTGCGGTAGATCCCGTGGATAAACATGGGTTGGGCGCAGGGATTGCCCCGATTGGACATCATGTCACGGTGACGGGTGTCAGTACGAAAACCATTGCAATTGCTTCTCGGATTACTTTTTCCCCGGGTTGGGACTGGGAAACAGCAAAAGACCGGATTTTGACCGAAGTACAGGGGTATTTTACGGAGCTTTCAAAAAGCTGGGAAAATATGCAGGGGATTGTTGTTCGCATTGCACAGGTTGAAACCCGTATTCTTGCATTGGATTGTGTGCTGGATATTGCTGATACGACATTGGATGGGCAAGCGCAAAACTGCCAGCTCGGCGCGGATGAAATCCCAATATGCGGCGAAATACAGGTGATTGCATGAGGAAAAGATTAAAAGAATATTTGCCGCCTGTGCTGCTGCGCACCTTTGAATTTCCACTGATTTGCCTTGTCCAGCAGCCCGAATTTGATGGCATTGCGGCTGGCGCGGATACTGTGCTGGATGCGCAGTTTGTTTTGACCGCAGGTGTGATTGGGCTGGAACGTTATGAAGCCATTTTGGATATTATCCCAGGCGCAAAAGATACGCTGGAAAAACGGCGGGCTGAAATCCTGTTCCGGTTAAATGGGCAGCGGTACAGCCCTGGCTGGCTGATCCGTAAGGCGGATGAAATGTTTGGCGCAGGGAATTATCAGCTATCCTGTGACGCGCAGCGCTTCCGGCTGGTGATCCAGACCGATATCAGCCGCACCGAGGCACTTGCCCAAATGCGTGATGAAATCCGCCCGGATATCCCCGCAAACCTGCTGTTGGGTGCAGTTGCTGCTGCACCGGTGATCTCCATCCCCGAAACTGTGGGAAGTATGTACCCAAAGTCATTGCGGATGCGGTACCGTATGCGGTTTTATGAATGGCTTGTTGAACTGGACGGCCAAAAGCGGCTTGATGGAAGTTGGAAACTTGGGCAGGTTATCCCCGGTTTTGCCTTCCCACAGTTTCAATGTGTTGCTCGCATAAAGCACAATTATCGGGAACAACTTATTGCACTGGATGGCAGCGAACGGCTTGACGGCGGTTGGAAGCTGCACCAGGGCTATCCAGCAATGCGGTTTATCACGCGATTTTGGAATGACGATGAGGGTTTACAGTGCGCCGCGCTTGAAATAGGGACAGCATTCCAAAACCCACATGGCGGGATGCGAAAAGCGGCGCTGCGGTTTGGGGCTGGGTATAAAAATGTCATCACATATAGTGCGCCGGAAATGAGGTTTCATGCCCGCGTGACAAACCGCTGTGGCTCGATGAATGGTACGCTGCAAAAAGGCATTGCCCGAAAAATGGATGGCACATATCAGTTTAATGGCGCAATAACATTCCGCAAAACTCAAAGCATAAAGGAGGAACTCTAAAAATGGCAGACGAAAAAATCATGACAGTAGTGACCGATTACCGGCGGGAACAGCTTTGCAAAATTACCAGCGGCATGATCACCACAATACCGAAAATTACACATATCGCGTTTGGCAGCGGCGGTGTCAATAATGTGCCTGTTCGGGCGCAGATTGCCTTGAATAAAGAAGAAGGACGCTATGAAATTGACAGCGTTTCCTATCCGGCGCCGACTACAGCACGGTATACTGTGACGATCCCCGAAGATGATTTGGACGGCGTATCTATCAGCGAAGCTGCGCTTGTTGACGAAAACGGTGAATTGTGTGCCATCCGCAATATGCTGCCAAAGGGCAAAGATTCCGGTATGGCATTTGTTTTTACGTTTGATGATGAATTTTAACTGGAGGTACAAATCATGTCTGAATTCTATCAATTAACCCCTGAATATCATGAAGAAATCCGCAGATTGCAACGCAGTGACCCGGCAGACGCGGAAGATACTTTTAATCCCTTATTCCAGGCTATTCTTGAAAACATCTTGGCTGTGAAAACCGGGCTGGAAGACCACAACCAGAGTACAAATGCACACGCCGATATCCGGCAGGTGCTGGGCGGCAATATGGATGCGCTGCTGGCAGATTTGGCTGCGCATACTGGAAATCAGGATAATCCACATCAGACAGACTATGAACAGACTGGCGCGGATAAGAAGGGCAGTGCGGCGGCAGTACAGGCAAAATTGGAGGCACATAACCTGGACGCAAATTCCCATGCGGATATGCGCACACTGATTGGCGGCGGGCTGGATCAGCATAACGCAGATGCGAGTGCACACGCTGATATCCGCAAGACAGTCAGCGATTTAGGGAAAAATATGCAGTCCGGTTTGGAAACGCGCATTGCACAGCTAGAAAGCCAGCTTGCCAGCGAGATTTCTGCCCGGCAGTCGCTGGCTTCACGGGTGTCAGCCACAGAAAGCAGCCTGCGGCGTACCAGCTATTTTGTCACAGGGACCTATAATGGTTCTGGTTCATCGAATACACAAACAATTTCAATTGGGTTTCAACCGCGTGCGGTATTGGTCGTTGCATACCGTGGATACTATGAGGAGCAGCATGACCGAACTTGTGTACAGCTGGCTGTGCGCGGCGCAAATGCAAAACTAGTATCTATCACAAGCAGCGGATTTTCTGTCAAAGGAATGCTCAATGGTGATGGTTCTGCGGAAAATCCTTATCGATATCTTGCGATGGCTTAAAAGGAGGCGTGACCAATATGGCTGAAACTACAGCAGCGGCTGTTTATGAACTGCCGGAAAATCCTGTATATCATGAGGATATTCCGAAGCTGACACAGGATGACTCAGTAGATGCGGATGAGGTTGTTAATCCGCTGATACAAAAGATATTGGAAAATGCCCATGCGGTGAAAAAGGAACTGACAGACCACAACACTAGCGAAACAGCACATGAGAATTTATTTGGCAACATTTTTCCTTATGTGCTCCCAGAAGGATTTGGGGATTTTCTTTTGAAAAGTGCGGGCGATGCATGGCTTGTTTTTGCGCGTGATGATGATTTTCAAATTCTTGTGCAAAATGGAGCGGAATACGGTAAATTAGATCTGTCCGCCAATAATGTTGGACTTGAGCTGAAAAGTAATGAATGCGGTTTTTCCGGTGTCATACTTAATCCCGGCTCAATTATGCTGGGTAGTGACAGAATCGAGATAAGTACTGGCAATTCGGCAATTATTCTTCAAGACAATAAGATATACATTAACGGCAATGTGGAAATTCCCGGTTCGTTGGATATGACTAACGGAATGATAAAAAACCTGCCTGAACCAGCAGAACTGGGCGATGCCGCGACATTGTATACTGTAATGTTTAATGTAGCGGACGCTGTAAATAGCAGGCTTCCACAAGTTTTTACTGTGACCATTCCCGCGACAAATGCAGGTGTAATAGGTTCGGTTTCCGGCACATTCCCTGCCTGTACGGCAAGCGAAACAGATTGCATCGTTGACGCCGCGCCTGCCGCTGCAAGTTGGGATAAATTCTATGATTGTAACTTCCGGCTGAAATCTATCAGCCCGACCGGGTTTACTTATACCATGGACAGCAATTTGACCAGCCCGATGACGGTTTATATTACTGTGCAGGATATTACGCCGCTTGTACCAGAAGGGGGCGCGTGAGGTTGATTTTGAATCGGAGATACCGCGGGAAAATCGAAAAAATCCCGCTGCCAGTGCAAAGCGGAACACTGACCTATAACGGCAAGGCGCAAAGCCCGGCATGGAGCGGCTACGATGCCACTAAAATGACGATGGGCGGCGTGGTCAGCAGTGTAAATGCTGGGACGTTTACCGCGACATTTACACCGAAACGCGGATACTGCTGGGAAGATGGCGGCAGAGATGCGAAAAATGTAAGTTGGCGTATTGGGAAGGCAACACCGAGGCTTTCACTTGGCAAAACAACATTTAATGTTGGGAAAAAAGACCCTTTGACGGATAGCACGGCGGTTTCCTGCATTAGTGATGGAACACCGATCATCAGCATTACAGGGAACATAAACGGAAAGTTGGAACGGGTTGAAACCATCTCAAATGGTGTTATTGCTTATGTATCAGGCAATATGCAGGATACAATGAAAATAACAATTTCAGTTACTGGGAAAACATTGTCTGTTGTGTCGGAAAATAAAAATGTTATCATAACACTTTCGTGTGAGATTTATTTTAAGGCATCAGCAAATTGTAATGCGTCAAATACGTGCTCATTTACGGTTCATAAAGCTGGTCAGGCTGTAGGTGCTCGATAATTGGAGGTTGAAAAAGTATGATACTAAATTCCTGTTATTCCCATCGGGGGGGGTAAAGATTCCTGACATTGGCGGCATTTTGAATTTTGCCGGGTATGATTGGATTCTTGTTCATATCAATAAACAGGCGCAGGAAGCCTATTTTATAACAAAAGATATTATCGCGGAATCTGATCTTTTTGTTGTAAATTCTTCGGCTTCTCTTGCTGATGATGACATTCGAATGGTTTCTGATGATAATAGCAAGCTTGCAAAATATTGCACCAACATGATGAAATCAATTTATGAAAACTATAAAAATATTCCGTTTAAAGCTGTGAATATACCTTCTGCTAAAATAGCTGAAGGAAAACAGGCGGGGATTTTTATTCCGTGTCGAGATGAACATATCAAAACATTCGATTATTTCAAAATTGCGGCAAACCTTATTGCAAAATATAATGGCGTTGCTGCGGATTGGTGGATTTATCCGCTTGGCGTGACTGGAGGTGTGGCGGCAGACTCTGGTCACTTTGTTAGCGGTTATTATACTTATTGGATAAATACTGCTGGTAAAATGGAATGGCAACAATATTGGAAAGGTACCAATTATTGTACCGAAGTGAAAGGAATACGCCCTATGTGCTGCGTTGCACTTGATGGGCTACCGTATATCTTGAAAAATACGAAAGGATGATTGCAATGGACAGCCCCATTTCAAGGGCAGAACACGAAGCATTTGCGAAACTTATGAGCAGCGAAAATGATCGGCTCAAAGAAGAGAATGACAGGCAGAATAAACGCATTGCTTCATTGGAAGCGAATGCACGGCAAATAACTGACCTCGCTGTTTCTGTCCGTGAACTGGCGGTCAATATGCAGAACATGACAACCGAAATTGCCCGCCAGAATGACCGCGCCGAACAACAGGCAAAACGCACTGGCGAACGGCTCGAAAAACTTGAGAGCCGCGACGGCGAAATGTGGCGCAAAATTGTGACACACGCGATAACTGTAATAATTGGGCTGGCTGTCGGTTATATCGCCAGCCGGATTGGACTGAACTGAAAGGATGATGTAAACAATGGAAAACTGGGGCTTTGCGGCAATCCCCGCGATTACTGTGATCTGTTATCTGATTGCACAGATTGTAAAGGCAACCGCAGTCGATAATAAATGGCTGCCGATTGTATGCGGCATTGCAGGTGCAGTGCTGGGCGTTGCTGCTATGTATATCATGCCGGACTTTGCCGCGACAGATTATATTTCTGCTGTGGCGGTTGGGATTGTGTCTGGGCTGGCTGCAACTGGTGTGCATCAGGTGGCAAAACAGCTTCAAGGGAAAAATCAGGAGGACGGAAAATGAAAAAATTGTTTATTTCTCAACCCATGCGGGGCAAGAGTGATGAAGTTATCCTTGCGGAACGTGCAGATGCTATACAGGCAGCAAAAGATTGCCTTGGTGAAGATGTGGAAGTGCTGGATACTTGGTTCGGCAACTTCGATGGTAAAGCGCTTGAGTTCCTCGGCAAGTCCATTATGATGCTGGCAAAGGCGGATGTTGCTTATTTCGCCCCCGGCTGGCAGGAAGCACGTGGCTGCCGAATCGAAAATATCTGTGCGAAAGAATATGGGATTCATAGGATTGAGGCGTAAATGTGATGATGAAAAATAACGGCTTTTTGATGCTTCAGCCGGACGAAATCCAAACTTATTTGGATGCAAACCAGCCGGGACGCGAAATAAAACTTGTGCAGCTGCACCATACCTGGTCGCCGGAATATAAGCATTTTGATGGCAGAAATCATTTTACCAGACAGGCTTCCATGCGGCAAAGTCACTTGGCACGCGGTTTCGCTGATATCGCGCAGCATTTCACTGTGTTCCCGGATGGCTTGATTGTGACTGGCAGAAGCTTGGAGAAAGACCCGGCTGGAATTGTCGGTGCAAATAAGGGTGCGATTTGCATTGAAAATTTCGGCAATTTTGATGCCGGATATGACAAGATGACCGACGAACAGGCGGATGCTATTGTTACCCTTGTGGCTGCATTATGCAAGGTGTTTGGGCTGGAGCCGGAAACAGCAATTACTTACCACGCTTGGTGGACAGCAAAAGGACAGGCACTGGGCGATTATCATCCGGCAAAGAGCGCAAAGACCTGCCCTGGGACAGCTTTCTTTGGCGGGAATACCAGAGATGCTTTCTTGAAAAATCTATTACCGCGCATAAAAGATGCAATGCAGACGAAGGAGGAAAACGAAGTGAGGTATAAATATTACGAGGACTTACCCGACTGCTGGAAACCTCTTATCGCAAAATTAGTCCACAAGGGGTATTTACACGGCAAAGGCGATGGCGTGCTTGACCTTACCGAGGATATGATTCGCGTTTGGGCAACTATTGATAATGCCGGGCTGTACGGGGAATAATATGGCCATTAAAATTGGGCTGGTAGATGTGGACTCCCACAACTTCCCTAATCTGTGCCTGATGAAGTTATCCGCATATCATAAGGCGCGGGGCGATCAGGTTGAGTGGTGGAATCCCCAACGCCATTATGACCTTGTTTACAAAAGCCGGGTATTCACAGATACATACTCCAAGGATACCGTTATTGTAGACAATGCCGACAAGGTGATCCTCGGCGGCACAGGATATGGACCAGGTCCTAACCTTCCAGACGAAATAGAACATACCTATCCAGACTATTCTTTATATCCGCAGTTTTCTGGCACTGCCTATGGTTTTTTAACCCGTGGCTGTCCGCGAAATTGCGGATTCTGCATTGTCAGCGGCAAGGAAGGACGGCAGAGCCGCAAGGTAGCCGACCTGTCCGAATTTTGGGATGGACAGAAGGAAATCAAGCTGCTGGATGCAAACCTGCTTGCCTGCCCTGATCATGAAGCACTGATTTTGCAGCTTGCCGAAAGCCGTGCATGGGTGGATTTCTCGCAAGGGCTGGATATCCGGCTGATTACACCGAACAATGTGGCGCTGCTGAATCAGGTACGCACCAAGGCGGTGCATTTTGCATGGGACAATCCCAATGAGGATTTGACCGGGTATTTCCAGCGCTTTCTGGAGCTGACCGCGATTAAAAGCAGCCGCAGGCGGCGCGTTTATGTCTTGACCAACTACGGCAGCACCCATGAGCAGGACTTGTATCGGGTAGATACTCTGCGGCAAATGGGTTATGATCCTTATGTGATGGTTTACGATCGCCCGACCGCACCGAAAATCACCCGCCAGCTTCAACGTTGGGTGAATAATAAGCGGATATTTTATGCTGTGCCCAGATTTGCTGACTACAGGCGTAGTAGCTAAAATTATTTTCCCATTCGACAAAATTCGACACACAAAGGTCGAAATCTGTGGTATACTGTAGATACTCCCGTTACGGCTTCGACACCCGTATAGGAGAAAAGCCCTGCTGCGCTGATCACGTGGCGGGGCTTTTGTTTTGCTATTATTTTGAATAAAATACGTTTGGGCAGCTTGCACAAGCTTTTACTGGTAGTTGCGCATTAGCTGCAAACTAGTTGCAAAATATTTTGAAAAAACAAAACATTATAATATTCTATGCCTTTAAATAAAGCAAAAAAGCAGAGTATAAAATGATCCAAAATAATATTGTGTTTTACGAAAATCGAAAAATCTTAACAGGATTTTAACGCGAATCCAGCATTTTTTCATGTCTGTACATTTGACTTTATTGCCGTTTCGTTGTAGTATTACAGTGCTGTTATTATATCATGCGATACCAATGGTATTGGGATGATATGAATTAGAATTTCGGGTAAAGTAGGAATAAAAGTATGAGTTTGGTAAGTTTAGGAATCGATATTGGTTCAACAACCGTTAAACTTGTAGCTGTCCGTGCTGGGGAAATTATTTTCAAACGGTATGAACGCCATTTTTCCAAAGTGCGGGAAAAGGCGTGCGAAATGTTGCGTGAAGCACGTGAAGTAATTGGAAATGAAGTATTAAAAACTGCTATTACTGGTTCTGCTGGCTTAGGAGTTGCCAAAGCCAGCGGGATTGATTTTATCCAGGAGGTCTATGCAACCCGGAAAGCTGTCGGTACCCATGTGCCAAAGGCAGATGTTGTCATAGAACTGGGTGGTGAGGATGCGAAAATTGTATTCCTCACGGGTCAGCTGGAAGAACGCATGAATGGCTCCTGTGCAGGCGGTACAGGTGCTTTTATTGACCAGATGGCAGTTTTATTGGATGTTACACCTTCTCAGCTTGATGAACTGAGTTTGGATGCACAGCGGATTTATACAATTGCTTCCCGCTGTGGCGTATTTGCAAAATCGGATATTCAGCCGCTGCTGAATGAAGGCGCACGCAAGGAAGATATTGCAGCTTCTATTTTTCAAGCTGTTGTCAACCAAACACTCACCGGATTGGCACAAGGACGCGCAATTGAGGGAGATGTTTTATTCCTTGGCGGGCCATTGTTCTTCTTTATGGGGCTTCAGCGGCGTTTTCAGCAAACTTTAGGGCTGGATAAAGACCATGCCCATTTTCCAGCGCTGGCGCCATATGCGATTGCTGCAGGCGCTGCCGAATATGCCTCGGATACCACGCGGGAATACCAGTTTGATGAACTGCTTGAGATATTGGAGAAAACAGCCGGTGAACCGGCAATTTCCCAATATTTAAACCCACTTTTCACTTCACAGGAAGAATACCGTGCGTTTACCCGCCGCCATGGCAAACATGATGTGATGACGGAAAATGTTACCGTTTATCAGGGGGATGCTTACTTAGGGATTGACTGTGGTTCTACCACAACAAAAATTGTACTCATTGGTACAGGACACCAGATTTTATTTCATCATTATACCCCCAATAAGGGCAATCCGGTAGATGTGATCCATGAACAGCTGCAAAAGCTGTATGGTTTATGCGGCGACCGCGTGCGTATCGTATCATCTGCTGTGACAGGCTATGGTGAAGCGCTGATTAAAAGTGCATTTGGCATTGATCATGGGTTGGTGGAAACAGTTGCGCATTTTCGGGCAGCACGCCATTTCTGCCCGGATGTAGATTTTATTATCGACATTGGCGGGCAGGATATCAAATGTTTCAAAATCCGCAATCGCTGTATTGATAACATTTTCCTGAACGAGGCGTGTTCTTCTGGCTGTGGGTCGTTTATTGAAACTTTTGCCCGGTCTATGGGTTATTCCATTGAGGAATTTTGTAAGCTGGGATTGTTGGCAGAACATCCAATTGACCTTGGTTCACGCTGCACTGTATTTATGAATTCATCTGTTAAGCAGGCGCAAAAAGATGGCGCAGGCATTGACGCCATTTCCGCGGGACTTTCCGTGTCGATTGTTAAAAATGCATTGTATAAAGTGATTCGCGCAGTTTCGCCGGATGATTTGGGGCAGCATATTGTTGTACAAGGCGGCACATTCCTCAATGATGCTATTTTACGTTCTTTTGAACAGGAAATCGGCAGAGAGGTCACCCGCCCGGCAATTTCCGGGCTGATGGGTGCATATGGTGCGGCGCTTCATGCAATGGACAATTGTCCTGCACAAACAGGGATTATTACAGAATCGGAACTGGAGAGTTTTACCCATGAATCCCGCAGTGTGCGTTGCGGACTGTGTACAAACCATTGCAATTTGACAGTAAATACATTTTCAGGCGGACGGCGGTTTATATCAGGCAACCGCTGTGAGCGTCCGCTTGGCAAAGGCGAAAGTGAAAAACTGCCTGACCTTTATGCGTGGAAATTGGAAAAACTGAAAAGTTATGATACTATTGCTCCCAAAATGAAAAAACCACTCGGAAAAATTGGGCTTCCGTTTGGGCTGAATATTTTTGAGCTTTATCCATTCTGGAAGACATTCTTAACAGGGCTGGGGTTTGAAGTTGTGCGCAGTGATGTTTCTACCCGTGAAATGTACCAAAAAGGGCAGCATTCCATCCCATCAGATACAGTTTGTTATCCTGCGAAACTGATGCACGGGCATATTGAAAACCTGTTGGAGAAAAATGTTGATGCTATCTTTTATCCGTGCATGACCTATAACCTGGATGAGCAGCGCGGAGATAACTGTTATAATTGTCCGGTTGTTGCTTATTATCCGGAACTGCTTGAAGCCAATATCCCAGCGCTTCAGAATTTTGATTTTATGATGCCATATTTTGAACTTTCAAATCAAAAAGAGTTCATCAAACAGGCAGAACGGTTTTTCTGTAAAAAATATACGGCAATTAAGAAAAGGCACATTGTCCGCGCTGCACAGGCAGCATACCAGGCGCTGGATCATTATTATGCAGCAGTGCGTGAGCAAGGGCGTAAAGCCATTGCGTATGCCGATGAACATGGGCTTGAAATTGCGGTAGTGGTTGGGCGTCCATATCATATCGACCCGGAAATTAACCATGGCATTCATCAATTGATTGCGTCATATGGTATGGTGGTTGTCAGTGAAGATGCGGTTTGGCAGCTTGCGGAAAGCCCCAAAGTGAATGTCCTCAATCAGTGGACTTATCATGCTCGGATGTATTCAGCTGCAAATTATGCCGTACATAAAGATAACGCACAACTGATACAGCTTGTTTCTTTTGGCTGTGGCATTGATGCAATTACAACCGATGAAATCCGGTCGATTGTTGAAACCGGTGGCAAAATTTATACCCAACTAAAAATCGATGAAATCAATAACCTTGGCGCGGCAAAAATCCGCATCCGCAGTATGATTGCCGCTGTAGAGGAGGGCAGGAAACTTGCAAAACAACAATAATGATGTTGCATCATTTACTGAAGAAATGAAAAAGGATTATACAATCCTTGTGCCCAATATGCTGCCAATACAATTTGGGCTGGCATTGAAAATTATGAAAAACTATGGCTATCATATGGAATTGCTGACAACAGACGGTCCAGCAATTGTCGAAACAGGGCTGAAAAATGTCCATAATGATACCTGTTACCCGGCATTGCTGACCATTGGGCAGCTTATCCATGCGGTGGAAAGCGGCAAGTACGATACCCATAAAATTGCGCTGATTATGAGCCAGACAGGTGGTGGGTGCCGTGCTTCCAACTATATCCATCTGCTGCGCAAAGCGCTGAAAAAGAATGGATATGACCATATTCCGGTGATTTCGCTCAATTTTTCCGGGCTGGAAGCAAATCCGGGTTTTAAGCTGACGCCGCAGATGCTTGTTCAGATTGCATATGGGCTACTGATTGGTGACTTGATTATGATGCTGCACAACCAGTGCCGTCCTTATGAAAAGGTACCGGGTGCATCACAAAAAGCGGTTGATATCTGCACCCGCGCCGTTTCTGAACGCTTTACTGGCAACCGCTTGATCCATTATAAAGAAGTCCGGCATTTATACCAGTTTGTTTTGGACGCCTTTGCTAAAGTGCCCTGTGATTTATCAGTACAGAAAAAGAAAGTTGGCATTGTTGGGGAAATTTATGTGAAATTTTCGCCGCTTGGCAACAATCATCTGGAAGATTTCCTGGTATCAGAAGGCTGTGAACCTGTTCTTCCCGGACTGCTGGACTTTTGCATGTATTGCATTTATAATGGTATTATCGATCATGAATTATATGGGCGGTCTGCCAAAACAGCAATGCGGAACAAGCTGATTTATAAATTTGTTTTAAATAAGCAGAAAGATATGATTTCCATTATCCAAAAACATGGGCGGTTCCGCGCCCCACAGTGCTTTGAAGATGTGCGCAAGTTATCCCGTGAAATTATCGGGCAAGGTGTGAAAATGGGGGAAGGTTGGCTGCTTCCTGCGGAAATGGTTGAACTGATTACCGAAGGCGTCAATAATATTGTATGTACCCAGCCATTTGGCTGTTTACCAAACCATATCGCTGGCAAAGGCATGGTGCGCAAAATCCGAGAACGGTATCCACAAGCGAATATTGTTTCTGTGGATTATGACCCTGGCGCATCAAAAATCAACCAGGAAAACCGTATCAAATTGA
The DNA here is from genome assembly GCA_964017555.1 of uncultured Butyricicoccus sp. GTDB lineage: Bacteria > Bacillota > Clostridia > Oscillospirales > Butyricicoccaceae > Butyricicoccus_B. Next base: position 15,705 of record CAXHNU010000036.1, read on the forward strand.
TGTTATCGACAGCAGAATAAAATGGGGAAGGGTGCGGGATAAATGGTTATCCGGACATTGATGGACGACAAAGCGTTGGAGGGTTATTCCTGTGAACACGGATTGAGTTTCCATATCACTGCCAATGGGAAAAATATATTATTTGACCTTGGCAAAACAAATTTATTCACCCAGAATGCACAGCATATGGGCGTTGATATTGCCGCTGTGGATTTTGCTGTGATTTCTCATGCACATTATGACCATGGCGGTGGATTGCGTGCTTTTTTGCAAGCCAATGACCATGCTTTGGTTTATGTGCGCGAAAACGCATTTGGTGAGTTCTATGCCAGGCGGCCCAATAGGGCAGACGGGCGGAAAGGTCAGTTTGATTATATTGGGCTTGATAAAGCCTTGCGGCACAATCCGCGGATTATCCAGACTGGCGATGAATACCAGATCGCAGATGGGTTTTCATTGTTTTCAAAAGTGACAGGCAGGGAACTATTTTCTCCAGCCAATATCATGCTTTACAAAGAATATGGCGGGGATCGGGATGATTTTACCCATGAACAAAATTTGCTGATTACAGAAGGGGATAAACGGGTATTATTTGTCGGTTGTGCCCATAATGGCATCATCAACATCCTTTCCCGTTATCATGAAATGGATCCGCAGCCTTTGACTGCTGTCATTGGCGGAATGCATTTAACCATGCCACGCAGCCATGGGAATATTTTAAAAGCGTTGGTGGATGGCATTGCAGAATACCTGCTTACAACATCTGCGGTATATTATACCGGGCATTGCACTGGGGAATTGGAATATGAACGTTTGCGCGAAATCATGGGAAACCGCGTCTATTATCTCGCTGCTGGCAGTGAAATTACCATATAAAGCGAAAAAACCGGCTGGATAAAGCCGGTTTTTTTATGTACAAAAGAAAACAATTATTCATGAAAATCTTTCAGTTTTTTGATGTTTTGTGGGCGCCGCAGTTTCCAAAGCGCTTTGGAAACAATCTGCCCTGCACGCTCGGGCGTGACACCAAATAATTTACCAATATCCTTAAAAATAGTTGCTTATCCATAAAACCCATATCGTATCCGGACGGCAAGCACTTCTTTTTGATTTAATTTTTGGAACGCGTTTTCAACGGCATCTTTGAAGGAACGATTGTAAACTGGAAGAAAAACATCATACGCATCCAAAATAAATTCATGAAAGATAAGCGGTATCAGTTCATCAAGGGATAATGCAGACGCAATATCACGGTCATGTGATTGCAAAAGCACATCTTCTAAATATGGCATCCTGCACATTTGTGAAATTACAGTTCTTGCTTCTTTTAACTGACACACAAGCTGATTCATCACGATTTTTTCTGCTTTTTTACAATGCCCCAATTCTTCACACACAGTACACCCATATGCCCGCAAAACAGGATATACCATAAAATATCCGTATTGTTCAAGCACAGGATAACACAGTAATGGCTGATGGATGGCTTGCCCATTTAAGATATCCTGTGAAATATATGGTGCAGCATAAGGGACAAATGCACCTGATTGAGCTGGGTCATAGTTGTCAACAGCTTTGGTAAGCGCAACGCAGGCATATCCAACAGTTTCTTCAATATCCAAATCATATATTTCTGTATTTCGCAATGCAACGCGAAGGGCAAGGCGTAAGTGCATTTCAATCATGCGGCTCCTTGCAGGTTTGCTGTCTTCTTTTATTTTCATCATAAGGTGTTTGATTTCGTGCGGCTGGGGCGGACGGATGGCTTTGATATCTTCAACAAAATGCTTTAGTGATGGGTTTAATGCAATAATATGTCGATACACCCTATTATAATCCTGGGAAGTAAAATTATCATATTCATCTGTAAAGACAGGCGGCGCTTTGTCGAGGGAACCAGTAAACACTAGCACCCTTGATTGCAGCACAGCATGATATAGCCAGTCGAAATTTTGGACTGGAAGGGAAAACCGGTCAATATAATCTTTGATATCGTTAATTGTGATATAACCTTGTTTGCCGGCAAGCTGCACCAAAGATTGATATGCCGCCCGATGTGGTTCCATTTCCACGTTTTTCGCCCCACTTTATCAATAAATCGTTTGCTTTATGCCTTATCATGATATAGTATAGCATATTTTTCTGTATATTTTCAACAAAAGTTTGTGTTTTGGTGGAATAACCGCAAGTATTGACCTTTGCTTGCCCGTTATGATATACTGTTGCTATTATAGCATAGATGGGAGGCTGGCTTCACAATGAAAAAAACCGTTTCTTTGCTGGCAGCGGCAATACTTTTGGCTTTTAGCTGTGGTTTTTCCGCTTTACCCAAAGTAAATCGCTATATACCTGGGCAATTTCACGATGTCCCTGATGGGGTTTGGTATGCGGATAGTGTGCGCGTGGTTTGCGAATATGGGCTAATGCGTGGCACAGGCAATGATCAATTTAATGCTGATGACAAATTGACCTTTGCGCAGGCGCTGGCAATGGCGTGCCGCCTGCATGATGCTTATTTTGGAAACCATTCTGTTTTTGATATGGGGGATGTTTGGTATCAGCCTTATGTCCAGTATGCACGGGAAAACAAGATAACAGATAAGACATATGATTACGAAGCGATAATCAGCCGTGCAGATTTTGTTAAGCTCCTTGCCGCAGCTTTGCCCCCGGAAGCATTACCGGAAATCGCATGGGTTGCAGATCATGCCATTCCAGATATCCCCGCGCACGCGGATTATGCTGCCGCAGCATATCAGCTTTATCGCGCTGGGATTTTAAGCGGTAATGATGGATTGGGTACATTTGCCCCAGAAAACGAAATGACACGTGCCCAAGCAGCGGTTCTGCTCAGCCGTATGGCAGATGTTTCATTGCGTCAGCAAACTATGTTGACAGGTTTTGGCGATGCCAATAAAACAGCACAGCTTTATGCTCAGATCGAACAGGGTATCCGGAATTTCAAAGGGATATCTGGTGAAAAAGGGGATTACATAGACCTTGCCGCATTGGGGCTTTCCAATGCGGATGGCAGCAAAGACCGGATGCTGTTATACCGAGTATTTAAAAAAGTGATGCAGGACTATCCCGAACTATTTTGGGCAACAAGCGGTTATACACGGATACCTTGGGATGATAACCCAAACCAGCTTGCAGGCGTGCGTCCAAAATATTTTGAATTTGCAAAAGATCCAGATGCAATTGCGGCGTGTAATGCTGCCGTGGAAGCTGCACTGGCACAAGTAGAAGGTGTGGCTGACCCTGTGGCGCAAATACTCATTCTGCATGATTATGTCATTGAACATAGTGTGTATAATTGGGAAATTGCAGTGGAGCGCGAAAAAGATGCACCGGCTGATGTGCGTAGTATTTATGCGGCATTGGTATCCGGCGATACGGTGTGCCGCGGATATGCGAATACGTTTCAGTTATTGTTAAAGCGGTTAGGCATTGAATGCCTACTGGTGGAAAGTGAAGAAATGAACCATGTTTGGAATATGGTTAAATTGGATGGAAAATAGTATCATTTAGATGTCAATCAAAGTAATAACAATCCGCCAAGTTTGCGGGGATATGGCGACCATATTGCATTTTTGATGTCAGATGCAACAGCCCGCCAGATGGACTATCGGGGTTGGCAAGTGCCATGGATGGAGCAGCCGCCAATATGCAATGATGATAAATACAAACAAGATTGGATATTTTGTGACACGCCCTTCCCGCTTTATCATAAAAATGGAAGATTTTACGCTGTGCGGCGTGAAAACAATGCACAATGCGGCATTTACTATGGAAACCTATCTGAACAGGGTGAAAAAATTGCGGATATCCCGCTGTTTACAAATGATACGGGTTATGTATATTCGGGAATCGTTTGGTGGGAAGATTATTTATATTTTGTAAATTCAAAGAATAAATTACTCCAATATCAGTTAAACGATGGGGAAATTACAGAAATAGGAGAAGTACCTTTTACTGCGCAGCCTTCTCAAGATGAAAACTATAAAGCAAATAAAGATGCCATTGGCTTATATATGGATGGCAACAAAATTGTTGCTGTTTCGCGGACACAGCGCAAAGTGTTAGCGAAGTTTCCAGTATCATAAATAGAAAACCCCTTAGCGGAATATAACGCGAAGGGGTTTTTCTGTGTCAGTTTTGGTAATTCAGGATATTGCGCAGTAATTCTCCAGTGGATGGGTCAACAAATGCACCTGCTACCCGTTCACCGTTATGGATAATGCCAACATCAACCATCCAACGCGCTGCAGCATCCCAGTAACTGCGTTTACCAATTTCGAAAGTAACATCCAAATCGTTGGGTACGTTAAGTTCTTGGCGGATTTGCTGAAGCTGCGTCTGTGTGAGAGAAGCTGCGTCATTTTGTGAATGTGCAGCAGAACCATTGGTCAGGTTATAAATAATCACTGCCATTTCTGCGCGGGTAATCGGCTGCTTTGGCATAAAAACGCCATTTTGCCCAACCATAATCCCTTGCTGCCCCATAGCGCATACAGCTTGGCGGCATTCCGGCGCAACAGAATCCAAATCTGCAAACGGATAAGCCCAGCCATCCGCATTCCAACCAGCAACGACCATCATCTGGAACAGCCCTTGTGCAAATTCTTCACGGGTTGCATTTCTGTCAGGATAAAACAGGTTGCGGCCTGATTGCTGTTGGTTTCCGCTCATGGTGCTGCCATATTGGAAAATTGCAGGCGCATACCATTCGGCGGAAGGCACATCCTGAAATTCTTGATGGAACTGTTTGGTATCAACCTTTGCCAAACGGGATAAAAGCGATGCGCATTCTGCACGGGTAATATAGGCGTAGGGACGGAACTGTCCATTACTGCCAACCATAGATCCTGTATTTTCACAGAAAGAAACGGCATTAGTAAACCAAACATCACCAGGCACATCAGCAAACGCTGCGTTAGCTGTGGGCAGTGCAGCAGTGGAAAGCGCTGTGCAGAGCAGAACAGCAGAAAATTGTTTCAGTTTCATTAAAAATCAATCCTTTTTATCATTAGTCCAGCAGAAAATGCAATTCTGCTAGATTTATGATACGCTTTTCATGATGAAGTGTCAAGCTGACGTGTTAGCAGAAAAAGAGTAAAAAAATCATAGTCAGGACTTCCCTTCCGTTTTTTGTTTGTCATAGAACAGGAATAAAAGATTGATTTTGGGAGAAAAAACAGTTATAATGTATATAAGGGTTAGAAAAGATATCATACCAGTGTAGATATGTTTTAGAAAAATAGCCCTCAAATGATAACAATAATAAAAGGTGATGGCAAAATGAAAATCAATACTTCTTATGGTGCAGGTACCATAGCAGTACAGCAACATATCCCCAAAACAGGGGATACCTCTGCGTTTGCAGAACATCTGACCCGTGCGGTGAAAAGCGAGCGGGATGTATTAACAGCTACATACCGTACATCAATGGGGCAGTTTGCACGGGAATATGGTGCATGGAAGGAAACGCGTCAAGATAAGTTGGCGGTTCCATCAAAAAATGGGGCAACTGAAGAAAATATCGCTTATTTGAATGAACGGTACAGCGGCACACTGTCAACATTTGAAAAGATGGAAGCCCTTGAAGCAATGCGTGATATGGGGATGATTTCGCAATATCAATATATGGATGCCCTTGGTACGGCACAGTATCTTCATGTTGAAAATCTAAATACCCATCAGGTTCTTACGGTTTCACCGTTAAACAGCAGCTCTTTACCGGCAAACTGGGGCAAGGGGGCATTTCATATGCCAGCTGGTTGGAATCCAGAGGATATGCCAATTCAAAAGGTTGATTCATTAAAGGATCTGTTTGAAATGCTTGACATTGACAAAACAGAGGATGAATAAGGGGAGCTGATATCATATGCGTATCAGTATGTACCAAAATGTACTGATGGAACGGGGTGTTTACTGCATTGCCCCAACTTATTTGGCACCAAAACAAAAGCCAGTGAAACGGGACGGTTTTATTGGTTTGATAAATGAACGGATGCCAAACCCAGAACCGGGTGCATTCTCCAGTGTCGATGAACTTTCTGCGGAAATGAAAGATGCTTTATGCAGCTGGTTTGTTAATGGGTGGAATCATGTAACATTGGAGCAATGGGACAACTTTTTGCTTGACTTAGTGGATTTGGGACTGATTACAAACAGCGAACGGATGCACGTGAACGGGATGTTTGTGGTATTGCCGGAAGCTGCAGCAGATGGTCGGTATCATTTACAGCATGCCGATGGAAAAAATCCATTGAAACTCATGGATCAATGGAATGGTGATCCATTGCATTATCTCAATGCGTTGGATGTCTACCAGCTTCGGGCACAATGCAATGCTGCTTTAGATGGACATAGTACAAAAGGGATTACAAGCCAACGAACAAGCTGCATAAAGATTTCCAATATTGTGAAACAGCTTTTTTCGTCATAATACATAAATGACATCAGGAGGAAAAATAATGAATATTGCAAGCAATTTGTATGGACGTTCTGTTATTCGGTGTGATAAGAATGCTCCCGCAGGAGGTCGGTTTCAAGGTGGTGTCATTGAACGTCCTGACAATGCGTTTTGGGATGAAATGGTTCAGGGATGGGAAAATTATGATGCTAATGCCGCGGCACGTGCAAAAGAACTTGCCGACACGCCCCGTGTACAATTAACACAGGCAGAAATCGCAGAATTGGCGAACAAATATGACCCAAATCAAATGACACAAAAAGAATATGATGAACTGATTGATTATCTGCTGAAAAAGGATACTTTGCGTCCGGAAGAAATCTTGCAAATCCAGTATCATGGCTGTATAGCATCCGGTTCACCATCGGGGCTTTCGGTTTCAGAAGTTGCTGACGCAAGGTTTGACTCAGCATTTCCATTAAAGAACATATCATTTTCCAGCGCAAACGGCAATGTGCTGAGTTGGGTTAATCGCATGGCTGCAATGGGTGTAAGTGGGCAGCCAAATACAGCGAGCTATTTTGCATCACTGCATAAGCATAATGCGTTTGAAACAATCGGGAATATCTTGGAACAAGTCCAATATGCCCGAAGGTATAAAATGGAACAGGCTTAAAAGATCGCAAACAGCAGCAATTTACCAATAAGAAAAAAGGCATCTTCCTGCCTGTTCCGGGCAGGAAGATGCTGCTATGTATTTCTTAAAAAGGAGGGAAATCCATTCAAATGGACATTTCGATAAGCCGGACGCTTTTAGCGCCAGCACAGAGCTATGCGTTTACAACAATTGCAAATGATGATTTTAATGCGAAATTGCAGGCAGCACATATCGGAGAAGCGAATGCCGAACAAGATTTATCTTATCTTTCCGTAGGCAGCTATGAGCAGCGTCTGGAAAAGCTGTGGAAACTTCACAGGAACACAGATTACAGTGATATGTCATCATGGGATAGACTGCGTTTACTTGATAATCGTATGGAACAGGCATTTCCAGAGGATTATGGTGGGATTTTTAGCGGAGTTTATTCCTTTATAGATCCAAATTCAGTATATGCACACGTATATGAGGAAGCATCAAAAATCTATGGCGAAGTGATGAAAGGTCAGCCTAAAATCCAGCTATCCGAGCTGGGGGAATTGACACGATATCGAAATGGATATGAAGGATTATCGGATGATGAAATCCGAGCAAAGGTTAACGAAAAATATAGCCGTGGAACTTTGATTGACCGTTATGCCGCAGCATTGGAATTATCAAATTTGAGGATTGACGATGAGGCATCAGGATTTGTGACAATGCAGATTTATAACGAGTTAGTGAAGGGTACAGAACAGCAATATGGGTATTTAGATCGTGATCATCCAATTCGGAGAAATGCTATGCTCCAATATGCCCGAGGAACAACGATGAGTTGGAAAACGCTTGTCAACCACGCGATAAAAACCATCACAGATGGAATATTATTTAGTGAGCACTCAAATTTAACTGTGCAGGAAAAACAGGATCTTCTTTGGGAAGTAAAAACCAGCTTGTGGGATTTTCTTGACCATATGAGTCAAAACTAAAAGAAAAATAAAGCAAATCCCAAAAGGATTAAATTCACAAATAAGCCCTGCTGCATGACGGCTACAGCAGGGCTATTCCCGCGTGGCAAGGTAAGGTAGTTGTTACAAAGTGCGGGAGCTTTGTAGCAGTTATAGTATACCATATATTTTGCGTTTTGTGTGCTGAATTTTGACGAAAGTTGAAGAAAATTTTTTGTTTTTCGGATAACATGGCGAATCATAGATTTAACGATAGGTTCCATTTCCTTCACTTTGATTATAAGCGAGATTATCCCTTACTGCAATGACAATATCCGGCTCATACATATCAATATATTCATAAAGGTTTTCTTCACCTTGATAGTGCCGGAAATCCAGCGAACGGAATTCCCCACAGGATGCGTAAATCAGCCCTTCTAATGGATTGGTAAACGAATCCCCGAACATCAGCACGCGGGGGAGATCATCCCGATGGGTTTTGATAATGGTTTCACCAATATCGCCGCCCATATAGCCCGCATAAGTGGCAACAGTCATATCCGGCTGGTAAAAGGTATTCGAGCCGACAGAAAAACCATTATCTGTACGGGTAAAAGGGATTGGCTCACGTGGTTCAGCCCAGGTTAAATATTCCTTGCGGGCTTGCAAATTGCAAATACGCCGACTGTATGCGCCGAAAATTTCCCGGTCTTCGGTATGAAAAACCAAATCTTCATCAGCATAGATTTTCAATGGTTGTTCCAGCCGTTCGTTTAATTTTTCCATCAAAGTACGGTAGGTAAGCAATGCGCCATTATAATTATAATGACTGTCCAAAGCAAGATAATAAGGGCGTGAGTCGCCGGTTGCGTCAAAGACTTCCCGCATATTTACCGCAACCGCATCCGTTTCCGCCAACGCATCAAAAACCCGTTTTTCACAATAATCCACCAGCGAGCGCCCAATGGAAAGGTAATCTGGATATTCATCATAAAAGGCATAACGCTGGCTGGGAATGCCAACATAACAAAATACAGCCCCTTTTTGCTGAACATAATTTGCAAGTGCTTTTAACTCATCGGTTTTACGGTCCATGATTTCAGCCTGCTCCGCAGGGTCATATTGTTCAGGCTGCGCCATAATCAGCAATGCACCGCTTTCGCTTTCAATAATTTCATTGACTTCAATACGGGGCAGGGCACGTTGAATCAACGCATAAGTTTTAAGGATTGTATTGCGCCCAATAATATGGTCACTCATATACGTATCCCAATCTGAAAAGTATTTGCCTGAAAGCAAATCAGCCCGATTTAAGACCGGTTCCGCAGCAAGTGCCCGGTTTTCATAATAAGAGATATGGTCTTCCGGCAGGTGAAAGGTCAAAATAGGCACAGCGGCAAGCACAATAGCAAACAGAGCAAGGAAAATACGGTTACATAATTTTTGCATTTTCTGTTCTCCTTAAAACCGGAAATAGATAAACGGGTTAAAAGATGAACTAATCATCCAGATAATTGACAATCCAAATACAGCAAACGCCCAAAGATTTACACCCAGCGTCAGCAAACCACCGCGGGCACGTTCTTGCTGGCTGAGCCAACGCCCAATGGGAATGCTGGCAATGCAAGCGATAATCAGTTCAATATGGTACTGATGTAAGACATATAACGTCAGCCGGTGCAGCCCTACAGATGGCGTAAACATAGCTTTCAGATACCAGGCGACCTGCGGTAAAGATTCTGCACGGAACAGCACCCAACCCAACATAATCAGCACAAACGCATAAACCCAGCGGCATATCGGGGGTAGCTTGTCCAATACTTTGCCAAGCACAAGCTTTTCCAGCAACAGCAGGATACCGAAATACAATCCCCATAGCATAAAATTCCATGCCGCGCCATGCCAAATGCCGGTCAGCATCCAAACAAACAGCAGGTTAAAAACCCAGCGTGCTTTGCTGCACCGGTTGCCGCCCAGCGGAATGTAAACATAATCCCGGAACCAGGAAGATAAGGAAATATGCCAGCGCCGCCAAAATTCTGTGATGGATTTTGAGATATACGGATAATTAAAATTCTCAAGGAAATGGAAGCCCAAAACACGTCCTAAGCCAATTGCCATATCCGAATAGCCAGAAAAATCAAAATAAATCTGCATCGTGTAAGCAAAAGAGCCCAGCCATGCGATATCCCATGTTAACTGTCCATCCGCCAGGGCAAAGGCTTTGTCTGCAATCTGTCCCATGGCATTAGAAATCAGCATTTTTTTGCCAAGTCCCAGCATAAACCGGCGTATGCCAAGCGCGGCTTCATCAAACGATTCACGCCGCTGGCTAATTTCCTGTGCAACAGTCTGATAACGTACAATCGGCCCTGCAATCAGTTGTGGGAACAACGAAACATATAACGCGACTCGCAACGGGTTTTTTTGTGCAGGCGCATCCCCACGGGCAACATCAATCACATAACTAAGCCCTTGGAAAGTAAAAAACGAAATGCCAATCGGCAATGTGATTTCGGGTACAGGGATTTGCAAGCCAAACAAATTATTTGCACTGGACAGTAACAGTCCTGTATATTTGAAATAAATAAACAGCCCAAGCCCAACGGCTGCCGCAATTGTAATGCCTATACGGGGATGTTTTACAGAAACCAGCCCACAGCAGTAATTGATGAAAATAGAAAGCA
>CAXHNU010000037.1:0-25967 GCA_964017555.1 uncultured Butyricicoccus sp.
GAAATGAGAGAATAAACCCTTAGCCGCCAAAAACTTTAATCATAAACCCGGCTGCAACAGCGGAACCAATAACACCTGCAACATTCGGACCCATTGCGTGCATCAACAGGAAGTTAGCAGGATTTGCCTTTTGACCTTCAACTTGTGCGACACGTGCCGCCATTGGGACAGCAGATACACCAGCAGAACCAATCAGTGGGTTTACCTTGCCGCCGGTCAGCTTGCACATAATCTTGCCAAAGATAAGCCCGCCCAAGGTAGACAGCATAAAGGCAAGCAAGCCAAGGACAATAATTTTAATGGTTTCCCAAGTCAGGAAGTGGTCAGCCGTAGCTTTACAGCCGACAGACAGCCCAAGGAAAATGGTAACAATATTACACAGTGCATTTTGTACGGTGTCAGACAAACGGTCGGTTACACCGCATTCACGGAACAGGTTGCCCAGCATCAGCATACCAATCAGCGGCGCGGTATCCGGCAATAAACCAATAACAATAATCGCAACCGCAATCGGGAATACAATCTTTTCGGTTTTGGATACAATACGGAGCTGTTCCATTTTGATTTCGCGTTCTTTTTGGGTGGTCATCAGACGCATAAGCGGCGGCTGAATCAGTGGAATCAGTGCCATGTAAGAATATGCCGCAACTGCAATTGCAGGCAGATAAGCCGGCGCCAGTTTGGAAGCGGTTAAGATAGCGGTTGGGCCATCCGCGCCGCCGATAACGCCGATTGCGGCAGCAACAAAGTCTGGGAAGCCAAGTGCCAACGCCAACAGGAAAGCAGAGAAAATACCAAACTGTGCCGCAGCGCCAAGCAGCAGTGAACTGGGGCGGGCAATCAGCGGGCCAAAATCAGTCATTGCGCCAATGCCCATAAAAATAATGGATGGATAAATGGCGTGTTCTACGCCCTGATAAATTACCCACAAAAACCCTGGACTTTTGGTCGCGCCATCCACCACCATCGGTTCGTTCAGCAAGCCTGTAAGTGGGAAATTACATAGCAAAATGCCAAACGCAATCGGGACAAGCAGGAGCGGCTCGAATTTTTTGCCGATGCCGAGGTATAAAAGCACACAAGCAATGAGAATCATGGCAAGGTTGCGCGGATCTTGCGTAAAGGCAGCAAAGCCGGACTCTGCCAAGATTTTTTGCAAAGTGCCGATAAAGGAGAAGTCACTCATTTTGATGCCCTCCTTATTAAGATAACGTGCACAGGGTTGCGCCAGTATCTACCGATGCGCCCTTGCTTGTGCAGACAGAAGTCACAGTGCCGTCTTTGGGCGCAAAAATTTCGTTTTCCATCTTCATGGCTTCCAGAATAAACAGCACATCCCCTTTTTTCACTGCCTGCCCATTGGCGCAGCGTACCGCGAGGATAGTGCCAGGCATAGGCGAGGTGACAGGATCGCCAGCACCTGCCGGTGCTGCTGCTGGAGCTGGTGCGGGCGCTGCCGCAGGTGCGGCAGCCGGTGCCGGAGCAGCCGCAGGCGCTGCCGCTGCTTCCCCAGCATAAACCGCAGTGGCTTGCCCTTTTTCTACTTCAACTTCATATTTTTTGCCGTTTAATGTGACGATATACTTCATAATTTAAACTCCCCCTGTGTTAAATTGCCTTGATGGCTTTGAAAATCAGTTCTGAAAGCGGGATGCCGGTTTCATGGCTGACAATTGCCATGATGCACGCCGCGGTTTTCTCATCCACATCAAACAGCGCTACATCACCAGCCACAGCCGTCACAGGCACAGCGGGTGCTGCCGCCGGAGCGGGCGCCTCGTTGCGCGGGCCAGGGGAGGAACGCTGGCTGGCAGACGGTTTTTGCAGCGACTGCACTGCTTTGGAGATGATTGGGATGACAATGCACAGCACAGCCAGCATGATAAACACAATGACAATGCCGGACAAGGCAACGAGGAAAGATCCGCCAGAAAGGTTGCCCATATCACTTTACCTCCTCAATGGTATATTTCGCGACAAGTGCTTTTTTCAGTTCGCGCAGTTCAAAATATTGTTCCGCCTGCTGTGGGAAACAGATATAAGAAAGGACGTCCAAATCGGATTGGGCACGGTCGCCAAGGGCAGCTTTTGCCGCTGGGAATTCAGGTTTAATGGTTTCGGCAAAGCGTCCCCGGATTGGCAGATCATCACCCAAAACTTTTTGGGCAAGCGCTGGATCAATCGGGCCAGGTGCGCGCCCATATTCCCCTTTGATATAGGCTTTGATTTCTTTGCCGATGTTTTTATACCGTTCGCCAACCAGCACATTGACAGTGGCTTGTACGCCAACCATTTGGCTCAGTGGCGTAACCAGCGGCGGATAGCCGAGGTCTGCACGGACACGCGGGGTTTCGGCAAGCACTTCATCCAGCCGGTCAATGGCGCCTTGTGCTTTTAGCTGTGCCATCAGGTTGGACAGCATACCGCCTGGAATTTGGTAGACAAGCGCATCCGCTTTAACCGCAAGCACAGTTGGGTCGAAAATGCCGTCTTGAATGAATTTGCGTTCTTCCGGCAGGAAGAAATCGTTGATTTTTTTCAATGTGCCTGAATCCACACCGCAGTCATAGCCCATTTGTGAAAGCGTATAGACCATGGTTTCGGTTGCGGGCTGGCTGGTGCCGCCTGCGAAAGAGGAGATTGCACAGTCAATGCCATCCGCACCGGCTTCCGCTGCTTTCAGGTAAGTCATAAACCCAAGCCCTGTGGTCTGATGGGTGTGGACATAAATCGGCAGCTTTATGGATTCTTTCAACGCGGTTACAAGGTCAAAACATTCTTTGGGGCTCATAATGCCAGCCATGTCCTTGATGCACAGGCTTTGGCAGCCCATTTTTTCAATCTGTTTGCCCAGTCCAACATACATTTCAAGGTTATGGATGGGAGAAAGGGTATAGCAGATGGTGCCTTGTGCATGACCGCCCGCCTTCAGGCATTCGTCCACAGCGGTTTCGATATTGCGCAAATCATTCAGCGCATCAAAAATGCGGATGATATCCATACCATTTTCAATGGAAGCGCGCACGAACCGGCGCACCATATCATCAGAATAATGGCGATAGCCAAGCAGGTTCTGGCCGCGCAGCAGCATTTGCAGCTTGGTGTGTTTCATATGCTTGCGGATTGTGCGCAGGCGTTCCCAGGGGTCTTCCCCAAGATAGCGCAGGCAGGAATCAAAGGTGGCGCCGCCCCAGCATTCGATGGAATGATAACCAGCGTTGTCGATGGTATCCAAAATGCCGACAAAATCATCAATGGGCAAACGGGTTGCCATCAGCGACTGGTTTGCATCGCGCAGGACGGTTTCTGTAATATGAATTTTCATAGCTGTTCACTTCCCTTTTACAGCGTACAATAATTTGCGGCAGTGCCAGCCTCTTGACCAAGTAAGAGGGAAAATGACGCTGCCGTTGCATGGCATTTTGCAGCCAAAACAAACTGATACTATCATAACACATTTCAGCCGCAGATGGAAATAAGTAAATGACTTTTTTTATGGTTTCTTTACAACAATCTTGCGGATGATGATTAAAAATGGGGGAAAATGCCGAAAATATCCCAGAAAAGCATCAAAAATAAAATAAAAAGGAATGCTGCGCGGGCAACAAATACAGCAATTTGCCTGATGAAAAGAAAAGAATCACCGCTTTTCTTTTTTACCAAAACAACAGCCTGATAAGCTGGAATTGTTAAACACTCCTTATCAATCCAACTCGGCTCTACTGAATAAGTCCAAAATCAGAAACTTGTCCTCACAGGCTCTTTTAAACCGAAGAATAAAATCGGCTAAGGCATCTTTATCCTTAGAGTAGGCGCAAAACATACTGGCTTCCGGGTCAAAATCAATTTTATCTTGTAAGTCTGAACACCTTTCCGCCAAGAATACCTGTGCCAGACTTTCCCAATCGTAACCGCTTCCCTCAAAGCCTTCATTTGCACGAGTGTTAAACACTTCCTGCAAATATTCACCAACGTTTAGACAAACAGAAACACTTTTTTCAAGCTCCACCCACCCAAACGGGGCAATTTCTTTTTTAAACTGTTCCGTAATGTTCATTTTTTTTGTTCCCCCTTATCAAATCTCGATTTATCGAATTGATTTTATCATGTCTGCCAGCATGACACAAGGTGTAAATTGGTGAATTGCCATAACCAGATGTTTGTGGCTCAACATGATTTGGATTTTAAGATATAGTTGACTTTTTGCCACAGATACGCTATGATAAATAAGCTGTTGCAGGCAAGTTTGTCATGCCCTGATAGCTCAGTTGTATAGAGCGACCGCCTCCTAAGCGGTAGGCCGCCAGTTAGAGTCTGGCTCAGGGTGCCAGCCCGAAAGCATCGGAATTTGGTTTTCCGGTGCTTTTTTATGCCCTCTGGCAGTGCGTTTCGAGGGAATTGTAATGGTTTTTGGCTGATTGCACAGATTTTTAAAAGGAAATTTGCCGGATTTGTCGTGTATTTTTTTTGTAAAGGTTTGTTTTTTCCGGGATTATAGCGTATACTTATACTGAATATACGATTGGGGCTTGGAAAACATATGGGATTTTCCCCCACCAAAAATATTTTGAATGATTGTTAAAGGAGCTATTTTGCCTTTATGAAGCTGTTGGTTTTATTTGGCGGACTTTCGAGCGAGCATGAAGTGTCTTGCGTATCGGCTTCGTCAATTGTACAGAACGCGGATAAACAAAAATATGAACTGATTACTGTTGGCATTACAAAAGATGGGCGCTGGCTGATGTGCCAGCCCGACCCGGAGCAGATTGCCGCAGGCACATGGCAGCAGGATGCCGTTCCTGCGATGCTGTCGCCAGACCGGTCAGTCCATGGGCTGGTGGTGTTGGGGCAGCAGCCCCAAACCATACGAGTGGATTGTTGTTTTCCTGTGCTGCATGGGTTTGGCGGTGAGGATGGCACCATCCAAGGGCTGCTGACGCTGGCAGGCATTCCATTTGTCGGTCCGGCGGTTGCGGCTTCCGCAGGCTGTATGGATAAAAGCCTGACCAAAATCATTGTGGGGCAGGCGGGCATCCGGCAGGCAGCATATGCACTGGTGCTGCGCCCGGATTTTACCCATGACCGGGCAGCCGCTGTACAGCGTGTGATAGAAACATTAAAGACGTTCCCTGTATTCATCAAGCCATGTTCTTCAGGTTCATCGGTTGGCGTCAGCAAGGCGGCGGATGAAGCCGCATTGCTGGAAGGGTTGGAAGAAGCCTTCCAGTGGGACGAAAAAGTGTTGGTCGAGGAATTTATCGCGGGGCATGAAATTGAGGTGGCAGTGCTTGGAAACCATGCCACCCGCGCCAGCATTGCGGGGGAAATCGTCCCGGCGCAGGAGTTCTATACATATGATGCAAAATATAATGACGCCGCTTCTGCGTTATATATCCCGGCGCGCATCCCAGAAGAGTCCATGGAAACCGTTCGGCAAAATGCCTTGCGTGTCTTTGCGGCAATGGGCTGCAAAGGGTTATCTCGTGTGGATTTCTTTTGCACTTATGATACAAATGAGATTATTTTTAATGAAATCAATACCATCCCAGGGTTCACCTCGATCAGTATGTATCCCAAACTGTTTGCATATGAAGGGATTTCTTATCCAGAGCTGATTGACGCGCTGGTTGCGCTGGCAGGGGAGGGGCATCATGGATAACCGGCCCATAGGTGTGTTTGATTCCGGTGTAGGCGGGCTGACAACTGTGCGCCGTATGCACGAGATTATGCCGGGGGAAAATATTATTTATTTTGGGGATACCGGGCGTGTGCCATATGGCACACGTTCCCCGGAAACCATTTTGCGGTATACCCGGCAGGATGTTGCCTTCCTGCGTACATTTGATATCAAAGCAATTGTTGTTGCGTGCAATACGGTGTCAGCGGTGGCGCTGGAAACTGTTGCATCCGAAATCGGTGTGCCAATGATTGGTGTGGTTTGGCCTGCCTGCCGCCGGGCAGTTTCGGTGACGAAAACCGGGCGTATTGGCGTCATAGGCACGGCAACCACCATTAAATCTGGGATATATGAACGGTTATTGCACCGTGCCAACCCGGATTTGAAAGTATATGCGCAGGCGTGCCCATTGTTTGTTGCACTAGCAGAGAATGGGCGTGTCCGCCGGGGGGATATCGTCATAGAAACCATCGCGGCGGAATATCTTGCCCCGCTGAAAGCTCAGGGGATTGATACCCTGATTATGGGCTGTACCCATTACCCGCTGCTGCGGGAAGTCATTTCCGCCTATATGGGCAGCCATGTGCATTTGGTGGACTCTGGCGCGGAAGCTGCCGATCATGCCCGACAGCTTTTGGTGCCTGCGGCGGAAGGCAGAGGACAGACCCAGTATTTTGTATCTGATGATCCGGAAGCCTTCCGGGAGCTGGCAGAACTGTTTTTGAACAGTAAAATTTCAGGGCAGGTTGGGCATGTGGACATTGCAAAATATTAAAAAAAGAAAGACAGGGTAGTGTGTGGGATGAAAAAAGATGTATTGCTTTCGATTTCGGCAGCGCAGTACCTGGAAGGGTTTGAACCGGAATTTGTAAACCTAATGACCCAGGCGAAATTATATGAACGGAATGGAAAATACTATATTGTTTATGAGGAAAGCGAACTGACTGGTATGGAAGGCACCAGAACAACCGTGAAAATGGACAATGGCACGGTAATTTTAATGCGTACAGGTGCATTCCGGTCAGAATTGCTGTTTGCCAAAGACCAGCGCCATGTTGGGCTGTATGAAACTGGGGTTGGCACCATGGTGATTACGACCCACACCAGCTCGCTGGAAAATACAATCGGTGAGGATGGCGGCAAGCTGGTGATTGAATATACATTGGAAATTGACAATTCGCTGCTGGGGCATAATCATTTGCATATGATTGTTACACCGGCACAAGTTGGCATTCCAAATTAAAATAACGGAGCGTGTAAAGATGAATTTAATGGAAACCGCACGGCAGCAGGCAGCGGATATTGTCCGTGCAGCATATGAAAAGGCAGCGGCGGCAGGGGATTTGCCGCAGGCGGCATTGCCGGAACCTGCCGTAGAAACACCAAAAGACGCGGCAAATGGCGATTGGGCGTGTACCATTGCCATGCAGGGCGCAAAGGTGCTGCATATGGCGCCGCGCAAAATCGCGGAAGCGCTTGTGGGACATATGGTGCTTGACGGCACATATTTTAAGGATGTCAGCATTGCGGGGCCAGGCTTTTTGAATTTTACCTATGGTATGGGTTGGTATCAGGATGCGATCCGGGCAGTGATGCAGCAAGGCGCGGATTATGGCAAAAGCAAAGCGGCAAAGCCGGAAAAAATCATGGTAGAATTTGTTTCTGCCAATCCGACAGGGCCGATGCACATGGGCAATGCGCGCGGCGGCGTTTTGGGCGACTGCCTTGCCGAAGTGCTTTCATGGGCGGGGCATGATGTGACCCGTGAATTTTATATCAATGATGCCGGCAACCAGGTGGATAAGTTTGCCCATTCGGTAGAAGGGCGGTATATCCAGGCGTTGAAAGGTGAAAATGCACTGGAATTTGACCCATCTTGGTACCAGGGCGAGGATATTAAGGAACTGGCACAGCTTTTGGTGCAGCAGTATGGGGACAAGCTGCTGGACAAGCCCGAACAGGAACGGCTGGATATCATCACAGGGTTTGGTCTGCCGCATAATATTGAGAAAATGCAGCGGGATTTGGCACGGTACAAAATCAATTATGATGTATGGTTTCGGGAAAGCACGTTGCATGAATCGGGCGCGGTTGCGGAAGCGGTGAAGCTATTAGAAGATGCCGGTATGACCTATGAACAGGACGGCGCGTTATGGCTGCGTTCCACAGCGTTTGGCGCGGAAAAAGACGATGTATTGCGCCGCGCGAATGGGTTTTATACCTATTTTGCCGCAGATATTGCCTATCATCGGAACAAGTTTAAAACACGCGGGTTTGACCGGGTGATTAACATTTGGGGTGCGGATCATCATGGGCACGTGGCACGGCTCCAGCGTGCGCTGGACGCAATTGGGCTGGATGGCACAAACCGGCTGGAAATTGTGCTCATGCAGCTTGTGCGCATGATGCAGGATGGCGAAGTGGTGCGTATGTCCAAGCGCACCGGCAAAAGCTTAACGCTGTCTGATTTGCTGGATGAAATTCCGGTGGATGCGGCACGGTTTTTCTTCAATTCCCGCGCGGCAGAAACCCAAATGGAATTTGATTTGGATTTGGCTGTCCGGCAAGACAGCGAAAATCCGCTGTATTATATTCAGTATGCACATGCACGCATTTGTTCTGTGGTGCGCGGGGCACAGCAGGCAGGCATTGCCCTGCCGGATGCTGGCAAGGTGGATTTGACAGTGCTGACGCACGAGGAAGAAAAAGCACTGATCCGTGCGGTTGCGTTGCTGCCGGAGGAAATCCAAACAGCAGCGCGTATGCGCGACCCGTCGCGCCTCAATAAATATGGGGTAGTGCTGGCAGCGCAGTTCCACAAATTTTACAATGCGTGCCGGATTAATGACGCAGAACCGGCGCTGCGGGATGCACGGCTTGCGTTATGTATGGCGACTGTACAAACCGTGCGCAATGTGCTGGCGATGATCGGGGTGGACGCGCCAGAGCATATGTAAGGATAGTTGAAAATCCCCTTTGGGGATTTTCAAGAGGGGGGTTCCGCCTGCTGCGGCAGGCGGCTTGGGGCACCGCCCCAAGACCCCGCCGCCTTTTTCAAAAGGCGGGCGAAAACTTTTTCTTTTGGCTGCGGTGCAGCCTGGTTTACTCATGCTGGCAGGCATCCCGTGGGGAGGGAAGCTTGCTGGGATTTGGCAATCCATGCCGAACCATGGATTGCCCGGTGCCTGTAAAGGAGGCGTTTTTCACATGACAAATTCCCGTATCCGGAAAGTGATTTCCTTTGTATTGGTTGTAATACTCACGTTCAGCAGCGCTGCGGCGTTTTCATCGGAATCAATCAATACGCGGTTTGAATTTATTTTGTCACAGATTGAGGCAAACAGTTTATATACGCAGGACAAAGGAATGCCGCAGTCTGAAATTGATCATTGGAATACATATCTGGCAGAGCATCCAGATGAATTTGACAAGGTGATTAATGATTATCTGGCAACGCTGGATACGCATTCTATGTATTTATCCGGCAGTGAATATGAACAAGGATTTTCGACGCTAGTTGGGTATAGCGGCATTGGCATCAGTATGCAGCAAACCCCAGAAGGCATTATGATTACAAGCGTCAACCGTTCCGGTTCAGCATATACGGCAGGTGTGAAGATTGGTGACCGTATTGTTGCGCTGGACGGCGAAGATGTTACACAAATGACTGCCACCCAGATTTCGGAGAAATCGCGTGGCGACGCAGGAACGACCCTGCGCCTGACGGTAGAACGCGATGGGCAGCGGTTGGATTTTGACCTTATCCGGAAACATATCCAGCAGGAATATGTTTCATCCCAGACAGCGGCGGATGGTGTGGAATATATCCGCGTGGAAGCGATGGGTTCCCAAGGTGATTTGGATACGTTTAATGAAATCTGGCATGGGTTGGACGAGAAAAATACCCGTGCGGTCATTTTGGATTTGCGTTCCAACGGCGGTGGGCTGATTGACGTTGCCTGGGGTATGGCAAATACCATCTTAGAGGAAAAAGGCGCATATATGGGCGCAATCCTATGGCGCGAAGACCAAGGCGGCTGGGAAAAACATTATGCGACAGGCGGCGGATTGCCGCTGAATAAAATATGTGTGCTGGTGGATGGCAACACCGCATCCGCAGCAGAAATGCTGACCGGTATTTTGAAAGAAGTTGGTGGTGCGGATGTGCTTGGCACAACAACATATGGCAAAGGACAGGGGCAATATCATCTGACCATGCTTGACGGGGTATCCAAACTGATTATTACCTGTTTGGAAATGCACCTGCCGCAGCAGGGCTGCTGGGAAGGCAAAGGCATTCAGCCAACGCAAAGTGTAGCGGAAAATACGTCCGCGGGCAGTTATCTGCAAGGGCTGGAGGTGCTGGACACCAATGGGACATTGACTTATGGACAGAAATCGGAACAAGTGCGTGCATTAAGCGGCAGACTTTTCCTGCTGGGTTATGTTTCCGGTGCGTCAGATGTGTTTGATACCGATTTGCTAAGCGCGGTAAGGCGCTTCCAGAAAGATAATGGGTTACAGCAGCGCATTATCGCGGATCAGGCGACTTTAGCGGCGGTAAGTGAAAAAGCAGCAGCACTGGATAACGGTGCGCAGCAGATTGACAAGGTTTACTATACCGCGCTGGATCTTTGCAAACAGGCAGCGGCACAGCCTGCACGGTATACAGCATTGCCGGATGGCAATTGGCGCGCCGCATAAGATTTCTGGAGGTTAGCGGAAGTCAGAAAGGGTTGATTTTGATGAATACAAACCCTACATATCAAGATCCTGTTTGGGAAGAACTGATTGATGGGAAGATTGTAGCAATGTCGCCGCGCCCCGATGTTTACCATAATAGTGTTGCGGAAAATATTGATTTCATTTTTCGGACATACCTGAAAGGGAAACAATGTATACCGCTCGGTGATGGTTATGATGTTCATCTGACAAAAAAAGATTGTTTCATCCCGGATTTTATGATTGTTTGTGACCGCAGTAAAATCAAAGCAGATGGTGTGCATGGCGCGCCGGATCTGGTTGTGGAAGTGCTGTCACCCAGCACAGCGAAAAATGACCGTGGATATAAAAAAGATATTTATGCCAAATGCAGCGTGAAAGAATATTGGATTGTAAACCCAATAGACAAATCCATTGAACAATATTTCCTGCAGGATGGGGATTTCATTTTGCAGGAAGTATATACCTATTATTCAGATGGGATCATTGATCTGATGAAACCGGAAGAACGCGCCGCAGTGATAAAAGAATTTAAATGCGGCTTATATGATGATCTGTTGATTCCTTTGGAAGATGTTTTTGCAAATATGCTGACATAAACGAATAACAACTTGGTTTGGAGGAAATATGGAACCCATTCCTTTGTGTACCCGTCAGATTTTAGCGATTTCCGGGCAGGATTGTGCTTTAGCAGCCAGCGCGCCGGCAAGCCTTATCGGGGCACTTGCAACATCAGAAAAATCATTCCAGCGGATGCTGGAGCATGGTTTGCCAGTGGGCGTGGCACTGCCGTGCCCGCCCACGCCAAAAGATATGGATACTCCTTGGACAGAACGGTATATCAAACAATGCAAAGCGGCATTTCGCCCGCGGATGCAGGAAAAAGCCGCGTTTTATTACTTGCGTGGCGCAGAGGATTTCCGGGCGCTGCGCGCGGCTGTTTTGGCGCTGACCGATATGACAGGGCGGACTGTGGTTGCTGAACTCCATGCCGCCGCGGAAGGGCGCATGGCAGATGGAACCGACTGTCTGGCGGCAGTCGGTGTGCTTCAGCGGATTGGCGTGTCAACCGTCATGATCAGCGCGGCACAGCCTGAACAACTGGAAGACGCACTCGAACGGATTGCACCATATGCACGGCTGTCCATTGGCGTATGTGTGCCTTGCAGTTGGCTTGAACAGAATATCCAGCTTACAAATGTGGAAATTTTACTGCCTGCGCCGCATGAAAGCGCTGCCCGTGTATGGCAGGCGCTGGAGGGCTATACTGGCGGCAGGACAGTCGGGCGTGACCATGATGATGTGATTTTAGCCCCAGATGGGCGCGATGCGCATTTCATTGATGCGGTGACGGATATTTCAGATGAAATTGATTGTGACCACCATTTAGAGGAACGCCTGCTCGAAATTGAGGATGAAGAAGCGGCAGCCCTTAAACTGCTGCTGCATGAAGAAGATGACCTTTATAATCTGGAAACCGATGGCTATATGCTGTCACGCCCGGTGTGTTTATATGCGGAACATCCGGAGATGCTCGAAAAAGCATTGCGGGTGTATCCAGGGCTTGCGATTTATGATGGGACTTGGGAAATTGACCCGGCAGTTGCCCGGTATTTTTCCGAAAAATATGGGATGATATGTTTATAAGAATGGTTTTCAGATGGGAGGTTTATATTTGGACTGGATAGAAGTTACAATCTTTACGTCGACAGAAGGTATTTTGCCAGTCACTTGCTTGCTGGATGATATGGGCATTGAGGGCTATGCGCTCGAAGATGCTGCCGATTTTGAAGCATTTTTGCAGGATACCGAAATTTATTGGGATTATGTCGATGAAAAGCTGAAAGAGGATTTGATAAATCAGGAAACAAAAATTAAAATATA
Organism: uncultured Butyricicoccus sp.; assembly: GCA_964017555.1. Lineage (GTDB taxonomy): Bacteria > Bacillota > Clostridia > Oscillospirales > Butyricicoccaceae > Butyricicoccus_B. The sequence continues at coordinate 12,284 of CAXHNU010000037.1, forward strand.
TCTTGCGGAAGATGAAAGCGGACAAACACAGCTTGCACAGTTAAATGCTGCGCTGCAAAACCTGCGGCAGCAGGATACGGCGCAGCAATATGGCAGGCTGGTGACAGAAACCAGCATTTCCCGCCAGCAGGATTGGGAATGGGGCTGGAAACAATATTTTAAACCGTTCCCGGTTGGGCAGAAGTTTATCATTAAACCATCTTGGGAAACGGTAGAGGATACCGCCGGACGGACGGTTTTAGAGATTGATCCGGCATCCAGCTTTGGTACAGGCACCCATGATACCACACAGCTTTGCATTGCGGCGCTGGAACAAACGGTAACCGGCGGTGAAAAGCTGCTGGATATGGGAACAGGGTCTGGTATTTTGGCGATTGCGGCAGCAATGCTTGGCGCAAAAGCGGATACGGTGGTGGATATTGATGCCCATTGCCTGACCTGCGCCCAGGAAAACGCCGAACGCAACCATGTGCAGATCCGGCGGGCATTGCATGGCGACGCCTTGCGTGACCCAAAACTTGAACAGGAAATCGGCGCAGGATATCAGATTATCACTGCAAATATTGTTGCGGATATTATCATTGGCATGGCGCCTATGTTCTGGGACAAACTGGAATATAACGGTACTTTAATCTGTTCGGGCATTTTGGATGAACGGGCGGATGAAGTACAAAATGCCTTGCAAAATGCAGGTTTTTTACTGCTGGATCGGCAGGCAAGTGGCGGCTGGAGCTGTCTGCGGCTGCGCAGGGCATAAAAAATACAGCAAATTGCCCAACGTTTTGACGCGAAAAAAAGCTGGACAATTGGCTGTGTGTTTGCTAAAATGAGTAGTAAGCACGGAGTTTTTTTCCTGCGCTTGGAATTGCAATGAAAGGGATGACAGGGGTTACAATGCCCAGGTTTTTTATAAACGCTGTTCCACAGGATGGGCTGATCCCCATTACTGGGGAGGATGCACATCATATCATCCGGGTATTGCGCATGAAAATCGGGGAAACCTTGATAATATGCGACAGTGCCGGGCATGATTATATTTGCTCGCTGCAAAAGATCTGCAAAGAAGAAGCGCTATGCAAGGTGGAGCGCATAGAGCCTTCTGTTGGGGAGCCGCATACATGGGTTACATTATATATGGGGCTGCCCAAAGGGGATAAAATGGATTTTATTGTGCAGAAAGCAGTGGAACTTGGTGCGGCGGAAATTATCCCTTTTGCTGCTGCGCGGAGTGTTTCACGGCCTGAAAGCAATGCGCTGCATAAGAAATACAGCCGCTGGCAGAAGATTGCCCGTGATGCTGCAATGCAGTGCGGACGGGGACGCATCCCTGCTGTTGGGGAATTTATCAGCCATGCGCAGGCTGTGCAGGGCGCTGTCGGGCATGATATTGCGTTGTTTTTCAACGAAAATGAAACCCAGCGGGGAATCCGGCAGGCGCTGAGTAACCGGCAGGTACAACGGCTGGCAGTAATGATTGGGCCAGAAGGCGGCTTTACACCCGAAGAAGCCAGGGCGGCAGTCGCAGCCGGGATGGACAGCGTGTCCCTTGGACCGCGTATCCTGCGGTGTGAAACCGCGCCACTAGCGGCGCTTTCCATTGTTTTGTATGAAACAGAATATCATTCATTCGGAGAATAAGAAAAGACTGGAGTTGGTTTTTTTGGCGGCAAAAAATATGCCTCAAAAGAAGGAAGAAGATTATATTACCAATAAAGTGCTTGCTGTATTTACGGTTTGCCTGGCAGGGGTGCTGATCCTGATGGGGATTAGCAGGCTACTGAACCGTGGGGATACTTTCCTGGCTGGCATGACGACGGTGCGCGTACTGATGGGCATATCCGCAGTGGGCATCCTGCTCGGCATTATTCTGGCAGTGCGGGAAAAATCCAGCGGCAAAGATAACACATACAAAATTCTGACTGGGCGCAGCCTGATTATTGTGTTTGCAGTGTCATTGGTGGTTTTGGCGTTTATTCATTATTATGGGTTCCCGGTATTTAAATTTTTCTATGCGCTGCTGCCTGCACTGGCGGTGTATTATCTGATTTATCATTCGTATCAAGCAGAATTTTGTGTGATTTCTGTGGATTGCGGCATTGCTGTGCTGCTTTTGATGCTGGTGCGCTGGATTCAGGTCAATGGCGGCGCGCGGCGGGTTAGCTGCATTGTTGCAGCTGTATGCGGTGCATTGGCGCTGGTACAGATTGCGTTGGCGCTGCAAATCCGCAAAGCGGATGGCAAGCTGAAACTTGGCAGCCGGAAACTTAGTTTTGTATTTTCTAAAAATGCGTATACCATGCTGATCGTAACGCCGGTTGTAATGACGGCTTTGCTTGTAATTGGTGCGCTGATGGGCACAACCGTATCGCTGTATGCGGTATTTGCTGTGGTAAGTTATCTGTTTGTCACAGCGGTCTATTATACAGTAAAAATGATGTGATAAAAAACAGGGGATGCGGGCAGCAAAAAGCTGTCCGCCTGTTTTTTTATGTCGAGGGAGGCGCGTATCAGGATGAAACATTGGTACTGCTGGCTGCTGGCTGTTCTCTTATGCCTTGCAATGGTTTGCTGTAAACCGCTGCTGGAACAGCAAATGGCGGTATCTGCAATAGATGCCGCAATCATAACAGTTGATGCGCTGGAACAAGGGAAAACCAAAATCCGCCTGTATGCGCCGGATATCGACCAGGATGCACTGTTCCGTGCGGTGGAATCCATTTGGCCTTATGCCTGCACCATGCAGCTGACGATTTATCATAATGGCATGGTAGAGATCGCCCTTGGCGTGGAGGACAGCGCACGTCAACAGCAGGCATTGACTTTGGCAAAGGGTATGGCTGCACAGGCAGTAGACGGCTTAACAGAGGACACGGATAAGCTGCTGGCACTGCATGACCTGCTGGTAAGGAGCTGTGTATATGACCTGCCTACGGCAGAGGCTGTAAGCGCTGTGGATGGGGCGTCGGTGCCATTTACGGCATATGGCGCGCTGGTCAACGGCAAGGCAGTTTGTGCGGGATATTCACGGGCATTTGTATTGCTTTGCCAAGCAGCCGGGCTGGATGCCATTTATATTGCCGATACAGGCATGAACCATGGATGGAACGCGGTGCGGCTGGAAGGGGTGACATACTTTATTGACTGCACGTTTGATGACCCAGTGCCCGACCAGGGGGAGTATGTTTCACATGAATATTTTTTGCGTCCAACAGCGGCATTTGAAACGACACATACATGGGATAAAGAATTCTATGAGCAGGTTATGGATGCAAAATGGGGGGAAACATAAGAAAATCAGTATTATATCGTCGCCAAACGAAAAAGACAAAAAAATCTGAAAAAATATGTTGACAAATGGGGGGTTATCATATATAATAAATCATGTCGTCAGCCGGAAAGCTGATACGCACAAGGAAAACCATCCCAAAGGTTTTTATGTTATGGCGGTATAGCTTAGTTGGCTAGAGCGTTCGGTTCATACCCGAAAGGTCATTGGTTCAAGTCCAATTACCGCTACCATCCTTTGGCCCGTTGGTCAAGTGGTTAAGACACCGCCCTTTCACGGCGGTAACGCGGGTTCGAGTCCCGCACGGGTCACCATGATGGAAGTTTAGCTCAGCTGGGAGAGCATCTGCCTTACAAGCAGAGGGTCACAGGTTCGAGCCCTGTAACTTCCACCATCGTAAACACACATTTTAAGTATGTAAAAATGCTTGGAATGTGTGTTTTTGTTTTGTTTGCGTATTTAACCTGTGTTCTTGCGCTTGCTGCTTCCGGATGCTTTATGCCCGGTTATGACGCTTATTTCCCCTTGATGCGTTGCACCTGCTGTTGCACCAAATGCCGCGATTTTTTCCGCTGCATCGGCTAAAGTATCGTCGCGGATATGCGTGTAAATGCGGGATGTCAGGACAATAGAAGAATGCCCCATTAAATACCGTGCAACGTTGATTGGTACGCCAGCAGCTTCTAAATCTGTACAGTATGTATGCCGTAAACAATACATGGTCAGATCCGGCGCAAGGGCGCTTTGAATAATACGCGTCTTTCCATAATATAGTTCGTATTCTGCGCCTAAAGCAATATCAACATCCCGCAGGAAGTTGCGCCATGCTTGCCGTAAAGACGTGCTGGAGAACCGTTTGCCAGTAGGGGTAGTAAATATGTACTCATCCAGTTTTCCCGGGCTGCTGAAGATGTCCTGGATGGCAGGAGGGATAGGAACAGAACGCGTGCCGGATTCGGATTTCGTTTCTCCAATATTTCCATCCCGTTTTAGTGCGCGGGATATCACCAGCCGATTGTTAATCCGGTCAACATCTGACCAGCGGAGCGCAACCGCCTCCTGTGGGCGTAAGCCGCAGAATAACAGCACGCGAATCAAATTCCCTAAACGATGCGTTTTAGCGGCTTCTAATATGGCTGTGCGTTCTTCGTCTGTTAGGCTGCGATGTGTGCCATCAACTGCTTTGGGCAAAGTCAAATCCGAAGACGGGTCGGTTTGGATCACACCATCTTTGACTGCTTGTGAAAAAATCTGCGAAAGTGTATAACGGATTTTAATACATAGTGATTTGGATCTCCCGGCTTGCGCATTTAATATGCGCTGAAGGTTCGTAGGGCGCACCTGCCGCATTTTCATGCCGCCAATGGCAGGTAAGATATGATTTCGGATACGCCCGACATAATCAATATAAACGCTTTCAGAAACCGTTGTAGATTTGTAGGTTTCCAGCCACTGCATAGCATAATCAGCAACCAGCATATCTTTGGTGATTAGCCTCGAACCGGCTTCCAGTTCCCGCTGTTTGATGGCTGCACGCTTGTCCGCATCACGCTGGGACTTTGCTGATCGAACATAGTACCGCTTGCCTTCAAAGGTAAACGTTGCAGTAAATAATTTTTTCTTTTCGGACATAAAATAACCCCTTTCTATCCGTAAAAAAGTATGATAAAATAGAGGTACTGGAATCGTGCTAAAATTTCAGTACCCTATGCGAATCCCGTTCAGCGTTCGCACCGCTGAGCGGGATTTTCTTCATTTTACGCGCCGGAAAACGTCTTCCAGTGAAATCAGTAAGTCGTCATAAAGGCTGCACTTGAACTCTGTAACCAGCGCGGCGCGTTCGTCCTCTGTCATGCTTTCGATTTCGTACTCTGGATGGATCACGTAAACATCATGCAAGACAAACTGTCCGTTTTCAAGAAAATATTGCTCTATAAATTTATTTGCGGGGTCTACAATCCAATATTCCTTGACACCAGCCGCCGCATAGGCTTCCTTCTTGTAGCCTTTATCATTTTTCGCTGTGCTGGGGGATAAGACTTCCACAACAAGGTCGGGTGCGCCATGAACGCCATTATGCTTAATTTTATCAGGGTCGCAGACAATCATAACATCAGGGATAAAGTGGTCTTTTTCGGAAAGAAAAAGATTTTCGCCATCCGGAAATGGCTCGCAAGGTTTATCTTTCAGATATGTCCAGAAAATAGCGTGAATATTCCCGGATATCCTATTATGGTTTGACGCAGCAGGCGACATTGCCACAACTTCCCCATTAATCAATTCTTCTGGGAAAGCATCTTGGTATGCCAAGTTAGTGTTCATAGAATCAGTCCTTTCTTTACAGGTGTCCAAATTGGACGCCAAACAACTGAAATTATTCATCATCCATTGTTTCATATGTGTATCCGGTGATAATATTGCCACTATCATCAAAAGAGGGCATTAAAATTCCAATCTTATTTGTTACACCAGAATCATCATCAAAATGCCCATAATATGTCGGAAAGACGCCAGAATTTCCTACAAAATGAATTCCTGTGCCATCCTCAAATCTGACCAGCCACCAATTATAATTGCTGGCTTCAACTCTTTCATGTACAAATTGGACGAAGTCTTCTACAGGAGCAGCTTTAGCAATCTCTTTGTCAACAAAAATGCACGCATATTCACCTATTTTTTCAGTCTTAATTCCATTCATGACTGGTTGAACAGATACCATGGCATCCATAAAGACATTTGTGTGTTTTGGCTGTGGCGCTGGTTCTGGCTGCGGTGCTGACTCCGGAATGGATACAGATGCCGTAACAGACGTATCTAGCTGTGAGCTGGATGTTGCTGAATCGTCAGGTTCGTCCACAAATAAGGCGATGACGCAAAGCACAGCAACCGCTATGATAATATTGCGTTTTTTATGGCTTTTCTTTGCAGGTTTTTCTGCTTGAATAATCTTTGGCTTCTGCTGTTTTTCTTTCTTTTTCATGTGTTTCCTCCAAATGATTGACAAAATGCGTCAATGTTGTATAATATATTTGGAGGTTGCGACCACAACTTCTATGCTTCATTTAAGTCCCGTTCAGCATTTGCGGTGCTGAGCGGGACTTTTTATTGTGATATAATTAGCGCCGGATCAAGCACGCCGATAACCCGTCCGTTGCAAGATATATCTCCTGTCATTTTAATGGGTTGATATTCTGGATTCAAAGACAGTAGTTCTTTATCGCCTAATTCTTTTACATATCCCTCTCCGTTCAATGTAAAAACACCAATTTCGCCTATGCGGATTTCTTTTGTGCGCTCTATAAGGAGCATATCTCCATTATGGAATTGCGGTTCCATGCTGTCCCCATTAACAGGAATGCCAAAAGAAACGCGACGGGTAAGCGGGGTTTCTTTGACCAGCATGGTTTCAAATGCTTCAGGGCCCAAGTATGTACCCGTTCCCGCACTGGCAGATTGCATAGAGTAGCGAAATGGAAGCGCCTTTACAGTTGATTCTGTTGAAGGCGTTTCTTTTTGAGATGCCGAAATCATAGAAAATTCGGAAGATGAATATAACTCTGCAACAAGATTGTCTACATATCTCATGATAGCAGCACGGTCATTTTCGCTGAGATTAAGAAAAGCGGTCAGTACAGCGCGTTCTCTATCAGTTACTTTGTATTCATCTGCTAAGCGGTCAAGAATACTTTTGTTGTCTTGCAAAAGCATATCGCCATTCCCTGTACGCAACCAATCTTCATTTACTGCAAATTCGCGACAAATAGACATAATTGTTCTATCTGTAGGGATGTTGTTGCCACTTTCCATACGGCTAACCATTGATTTAGTTAAACCAATACGTGCGCCGAAAGCCTCCATAGAAAGGTTAAAATGTTTACGAACGCTTGTGATCCGTGTATGCACGAAATGGTCACCTCCTCTCTTGTAAAACAGTATAACATGTTATGTTGCATAATGCAACAATATTTTTATAAATCCCTTGACAAAGTTTTTTAATTCAACTATAATAAGATCAAAAGTTACATGACGCAACTCGTGGAGGTGAAATTATGTACAAAACAGAACTGGATGCCCGCCGTTTAGAAGAGCAGTTAAAAAAACTGCCTGCGGACGTGCAAGAGCGTATCGGCTATATGATTCAAGGCGCATTGCTAGTTTCAGGGAATCTTGTTGAGCGGCAGCCCGACGCCGCTCCCGCACAGTAAAGGAGGTGAAATGGGTTGTTTTGGAAATGGCTGAAAGAAAATCACCCCGTATTAAACGAGGTAATTGCATGGGGAGTACTGTTATTAGCAATCGTTGCGCTGTTTTATTAAACCCTTCAAAAGAAAAAGGATTTAATAAAAGCAGCAGCCGCTACAATTGCGGTTGTCCAAGCGCGAATTTCATTGAATTTTAGGTGCTTGCGTGCCTGTTGCTCAATTGAAAAGGCACTTTCTCCAGCATAGGTTATTTCGATGGGTGTATCAATTGAAATGACAGAATCCTGCTGCATTTCATTAGTGATGACATATTCATGGTTTATGCGAAGATAACCCTGTTTACGCAAAAAAGTGATGGCTTCTACTAGCTGCCTCCAATCCAAATTCAATACGGCTGACAGTTGCTGAAGCGACAAAATTTTTCGGCTTTGATATGCCTTTAAAATGGAAAACGAAAAATCATCCATATGTAACCATCCTTTCTGCTTGAATTATAGCAGGTTTTAGGGAGAATGACAAGACACACACCGTTTCAACACAGCAAAGGAGATTTTTCTATGGAAGAGAAAAACAACACTGTCCGACCCAGAGGAACGGACAGCGCAAGAGTAATTCGGGTAATCGAAACATCATCAATTATTGGAAGGGGAACATTTGAAGACCCCGTTAAAGAGGTTCGTCAATATTGGTCTTTTGATGGAAGATTGTTGGCGAACTCGACCTCAACGACTGCACTGGAGGAAAAGCAATATGGATAAAACTACTATCACCATCCCCGTGGAACTTGAAGGGATGGAAGCAGTACAGCAAAGTGCTGCGCAGTTGGTTGAAACACTGAAAGAAGCCAGAACATTGACAGATGCACTGGCTTCCGATATGGAGAAACTGCAACCCAAAGCACCCAAAGTGGATGCTGGGGAAATTGACGAAAAGCGGTTTTGGGAATGCGTTGCGCGGTTTTTTGTGGCTACATACGAAAGCAGGTGCAGCCACAAACCAGTCACAGGGAATGAAACCTGCGGAAGCTGTCCATGGCTGCCCAAATGCGCAATACCGCATGAACCTTATTGGATGGAAGTTAATAGGGTTCTACGGAAAAAGACCGGCATTGGCTGTCAAATAGCCAGGAGTTTCAAGGATTTTGACGCATGATCTGTGCGTAAACAGGACATTCAAAGCCCGCCCATTTGGGCGGCGTGAAAGGACGTGAAAATTTGTACAGTGAAATAATAGCAGGATTCCTGACATTCCTGCGGGAAGCTGGGGAACAGTATCGCATGGCAGCTGCTGAAGAACAGCTCACCAGCGATGAAACCCAGGATATCCTGCATCGGCTGGAGCTGCACGATGGCACATATACCGAGGATGCCCAGCTTGCCGCACTACTGCGGGAAATCCGGCGGCGGCGCAGGCAGGCAAAAGATACATGGGAATTTACTTACCAGATTGCAAAATGGGCAGAGGACGAAAAGAAAGCCATCCGCAGCCTGGAACGGCTGCTTGGTGTTATCCGCAAAATAGAAAGCCACCACGAAGAACGGTTTTATGCTAACCGCACAACCATTTTGGATAAGCCAACAACAGAAAACGCCGAAGAAACAATAGCTTTGGCTGGAACAACGGGGGATACCAATGAATAACAATTATGATTGCAGCAATTGCGCCCGTCAGGGCTGCATCCATCGCGATGCTTTTCGGCGTTTGCCGAAAAGTAAAGGCGGCTCGGGGCTTTGCCCTGGGCACATTGATGCCCAGCAGCCAGAAGCGGAAGTCAATATGCAAATGGAAAAACTGATATTTAACAAAGAAAAGTTTTTGGAAACGGATTTCGGGAAATCGCTGAAAAAATGTGTTGTGCATTTGGATTCTGTGGTTGCAGGACTTTGGGACTATCTTAGGGATTCTGATGAACGCTTGAAAATACAGCGGCAGTTAGATTTGTGTCTTGCCCAATGGGACGTATATCAAGCCGCAATACAGCAATTTTACGGCTTGAAGCTTTGCTTCACGCGAACAGCGAAACATTTTGGCGTATGCACAGAAGATGAATCCTTCTGGCTGTTCAAAGTTGAAAGGGGTGTGAAAAATGTACAGGCAGAAAACTGACCATCGGACACTGGCAAAACGGCTGCAAGAACAAAGCGGCTGTGAATTTGTTACATATGCGGATGTTGCCGCAGTGACAGGTTTAACCCTGCGTCAATGCCGCACCCGGCTTGCAAGCCTTGAGGGGCTTCATACACGCCCCAAAAAGTTTTTCGCAGACCATGCCGCGCAAGCAATTATACGCCAATAGGCGCATTCTCACGCGGTTTCTGACAGGGTTTCCCGCAAAACAAAAACCCTGCCCATTGTATATGTAAATCCCAAATAAAAGGAGCGCATACCATGAAATCTGAAATCCAAGGGCTTGCAAATGATGCCTTACATATTCTGAATTTGTGCCAGGATATCAGCAAAGATGAATATAACCGCAAAGGGCTATGCCGCCGGATAGAACGCATTTGCAGCATATCTATGGCAATGGCAACCGATGCGAAAACGCTGCTTCACAGCCTTAATATGCAGGGAGAAAGCGATTAACCGCGCCTGCATCTAGCAGCACAGAAAGAAGGGATACCATGCGGGATCAGCTAAGAGCCGCCCGAAAAGCAAAGGGCTTCACCCAGCAGGCAATAGCAGATAAGCTGGGGATTGGACTACGATATTATCAGCAGATTGAAGCTGGTGACAGGACAGGCAGTTTTGAAATATGGGATATGCTAGAAGATATCACTGGAATCCATCAAAGGATTTTAAGAGTGATAAATTCCGGCAAAGAAGATAGTCGGTAGGGACATTCAATACATCTGCTAACTTAACAAGCATTTGAAGTGATGGTTCACGGACACCTTGTTCATAGCATTGATAACTACGCAAAGCCAATCCAATACAGTCGGCTAATTGCTGCTGTGTCATTTTCCGTGCCATTCTTACTTCACGCAATCGTTTTCCAAACATAAAGCACACTCCTTAAAATTACACTTGACTACGTGCAAATTGTACGCTATAATTGCAACATGAACAACGTACATATTGCACGTAACACAAAACGCACGTAATCAAGGAGGAACTATAAATGTATATGGTTGAATGTATTGAAGGGAAACAGATAGGGATTGAACCAGAAACACAGGTCTGCTTAAATTGCAAACACTTCTATCGACATTATATCCGTCATGGCGCATGGTTTACCGCCATAAACAATGGTCACTGTGCCTATCCTAGACTAAAGGAAAGAAAAATGCTGGATACTTGTATTCACTTTGAGCGGGCGGAGCCTGATTCAAAATAATGCAGGAAATATCCTGCATAACCTGCAAAAATTTTGAAAATCATGCAGGCTGGTTGCGGCGTGTCCAAATTGGACACTTTTCTGAAAGGGGTAGAAAATGCAATATCAATTTGACATTGACCTTGCCACGCAATTTGGCGTGGACGAAGCGGTATTTGTCCACAATGTGTATATGCTGGTGTGTGCCAATGCTGCAAATAACCGGAACGAACGTGACGGCAAGTTTTGGACATACAATTCTGTGGCAGCTTTACAAAAGATTTTCCCATTCTGGACAAGCCGCCAGATCGAACGGGTTATCCGTTCCTGCCGGGAAAAAGGGCTGATTGAAACCGCGAAACTTAGCGCCAATGCCCGTGACCGAACCACTTGGTTCACCATCACCGAAACGGTGGAATGCATTTACGCAAACGGTGAATTGCATTTCACCAAACGGGGAAATGGATTCCCCCAAACCGTGGAATGTACATTTCACCAAACGGTGGAATGTATAAAAGGAACAAATAAAAACCAAATAGAAACACAAGTAAGAGAGCACGCGCCCATGTATGGAGAATTTGAAAATGTCCGTTTGACGGATGCCCAGCTTGATAAGCTGAATGCCCGTTTTCCACCAGAACAGGTGCAGCGGGAAATTGAAGCGCTGTCTGGGTATATGCGTTCTAAAGGCAAGCGGTATGCAGACCATTATGCAACCCTGCTTAACTGGCTGCGGCGGGACTTCCCGCCAAAGCAGGACAAACCCAAACTGATTGAAGAAAGCTGGTGTCAAGATGGCTGAATATAACCGCGAAATTTCCGCACAGGCGGCGGTCATTGGCTGCTTGCTGATTGATCCAACGTTATGCGGCGAAATTTTTGACCGCGTCAAACCAGAAGATTTCATTGACGCTGAATACCGGCATGTATTTGAAGCGGCACGCGGGCTATTTTTCAGCGGCAAACCTGTGGATGCAGTCACAGTTTGCCATGCTGCGGGCGATGGCATCTATCGGGATTTTATCATGCAAATCTTAGACATTACGCCAACTGCCGCAAGCTGGCAGGCAGATATTGAAGTCATGCTGGACTGCTGCCGGTTACATAAATTGCAGGATATAGGCAACAACCTGATAAGCTGCACCAGTGTAGATGAAGCGCGGCAAATCCTTGCCGATGCCCAGCAGCTAACCGCCGAAAAGAAAACATCTGCCATATCTATTGCACAAGGGCTGATTGATTTCCATGAACGGCAAAGCAAAAAGACAGGCTATTTGCGGTATGGCATTAACTTGCTGGACAAGTATTTGCGCACATCACCAGGACATTTTGTCGTGATCGGCGGCAGACCATCAGCAGGCAAAACCGCTTTTGCCCTGCAAATTGCAAATACGCTTGCGGAAAGGCATCGTGTGGGATTTTTCAGCTTGGAAACCGGCGCGGGCGAGTTATATGACCGATATATTGCCCAAACCTGTATGATTGATTTTGGTGCGATAAAAGCCCGAAGCATTCCGGAAAAAGATTATACAAGGCTTGTCCAGCGGCAAAAGGAACTTGCCAAACGCCAGTTAGAAATCATCCCGGCGGCGGGATTTTCTGCCGCGGATATCCAAGCGGCAACCCTTTCTGCCCGATATGATGTGATTCTAATTGATTACCTTCAACTGCTGCGCGAAACTGGACGCAATTCCAACCGTACCGAAGCTGTATCCAGGATGTCAATGGAACTGCATCGGCTGGCACAAGCGCATAGCATTACAGTGATTGCCCTTAGCCAGCTTGGACGCCCGGAAGGGCGGGAATCACAAAAAGCGCCAACACTGTCCAGCCTGCGCGAATCCGGACAGATAGAACAGGATGCAGATGCAGTGATTTTGTTATATTTAACCGACCCATCAGATCCGCGCAGTGACCGCAGAATCAAAATTGCAAAAAACAAAGAAGGCGAACTTGGCTATGCGGATATGGATTTTGAAGGACGTTTCCAACGGTTTGTAGATTATATGCCCCAAACAAAAATGCCCAATTATAGCAGGATGAAAGCACCTGCACCTGCACCAGCACAGCAAGCCATATCGGGGATGACTGCCAAATGAAGCTTGGAAAGCAAATTACATTCCGCCCAGACTTCCCTGGCACGGCTGGGAAAACAGTAACCGGCATTGTTGTTTGGCAGCATCCCAAAGGGCGGTATATCTTGGTGGAATATCATGCGCCAGCGCTGTTTGGGGAACGCAAAATCCGTGAATGTCTGCAAATTGTAGGCGGACGAATTGTCACATAGAAAGGTTGTGTGTAAATGAAAAAGCTAAAAGATGGCATCCCAAACCTGCCAACAGGCGGCAAATTTGACCTTGCCGCGATTATGAGTGCAGGTGTGAAAATGCCAAAGACCATGCAGATAGAGGAAATCCCCATAAATCTTATTTTTGACAACGAAGATAATTTCTTTGCGGTGGATGATGTGCAGGATTTAATGGACAGCATTGCACTTGTTGGATTGCAGCAGCCTTTGGTTGTCATGGCGGCAGGCGCACAGGAAGATGGGCAAATGGGTTATATCTTAATTGCTGGGCATCGCCGGAAAGCGGCATTGCAAGCGCTAAGGCGGATAACCGCACCATGTATCATCACAAAACCCGCAGAAAATGAACTGGAAACGCTTGCATTAATCCAAACAAACACCCTATCACGCACACTGGATTATGCTGCGCGGATGGAAGCCGTCCGGCGCACGGAAGAAGCGTTGTTATCTCTTAAGGAAAAAGGTTATAACCTGCCTGGTAAAATGCGTGACCGGGTAGCAGAAATCACGCAGGAAAAGCAAAGCGAAATTGCGCGGATGAAAGTCATTCAAAAAGGGCTGTCAGCACCATTAGT
>CAXHNU010000038.1:0-25641 GCA_964017555.1 uncultured Butyricicoccus sp.
GGAGGAAATGCGATGGCGGAAAAACCACAGATTGCGCCGTTTTCAGCCGAACGCAGGGCGCGGCGGCGTGCCGCACGCCGCGCCGCAGACAAACGGCTGCGCACCGTGGCGCGGCTACGCCATTTCTTTGGTTGGGTGACAGCGGCTGCATTTGTCCTGTTTTGGGCGGCTAATATGTCCCTGTTTTCCCGCGATTCGCTGCACCAGCTTGGTTCCATCATTACCGCTGGGCTGGATCATACCGATGCGGGTACGCTTATCCAGTATGCAACCGAAAATACAGCAACCGTTTCCGCATATGCCGATGGGCTTGCCGTTGCAGACAGTGATGTCTTTAACCTGCAAAAACCAGGCGCTGTGCAGCTGACAGAACCGCTTGGTTATTCATCGCCAACGCTTCTTTCTAACGAACATTATGTGTTTGCTTATGACCGCGGCGGTTACAGCGCTATGCTGACCACCTCGATTTCTGTCACCAGCAAAGTTACTTTGGAATCACCAATTATTACAGGCTGCCTTGGGCAAAATGGTGACTATGCCCTCATTACAAACGAAACTGGTTATAAATCCGCTGTTACTGTCTTCTCTGCCAACGGCGAACAGCGCTTTAAATGGGCAACGCCTGATTATTATTTTGAATCTGCTGCCCTTTCCCCGGATGGCAGGCGGCTGGCTGTCGCAGCTTTTTCCCAAACCGAAACCGAATTTGAAGGCACGCTGTTTTTCCGTGACCTTGGCAGTGAGGAAATTTCCAGCCAGGTGTCCCTTGGTTCCACCGTGCCGCTTGCAGTAGGCTTTTTGGATGGGGATACCGCCGCGGTGGTCGGCGATTATGGCACCTTCATCGTTTCCCGTAAAGGCGAAACCATCAAGTCAATCGGCTATGCCGCTGACGATCTTGACGCCTATTGCTTTGGTGAAGGCTCGCTGGTGCTTGGCACCCATTCCTATTCCGGCAAAGCTCGTACCAGCTTGTCTGTATTCGACGCCGAAGGCGCGGAAACAGGCCCGCTGCTGGCAACGGAAGATCTGCAGGCGATCGGTTATGACGGCGCACGGCTGGCGCTGTTGACCGCCAGCGGTTTGCGGGTCTATGACAGCGCACTGCGCCCTTTGTGGGAAAATGCCAGCGCGGCTGGCGCACGGGCAATCCTGCTTAACGCGGATGGCTCGGTGTGGGCGGCTTATTCCAAACAGGCTGACCGTTTGTCAGCATCTTCAGATACCTCGGAGGCACTCAAATCATGAACCTATTCTCAAGCACAGGCACGCTCCCAGACGCGCTCAAAGGGCTGATGAACCTGCCCGACCTTATCCTGCTCACCATTATCCTCGCCAGCATTGGCATGGGCGCAAAACGCGGCATTATCCGCACCTTATGCAATTCGCTGGGGCGTATGGCTGCTATGGCAGGCGCCGCGATCGCTGCGAAGCTGACAGCCCCACTGCTGGCAAAGTTTATCATCACCCCGATTATTGGTGAGGTCTTTGAAGTGCGTGCGGCAGATCTTTTGTCCCGTATGCCTGCCTTTGCCAGCGGCTTCCAAGCAAAAGCAACCGAAATGGCTTTGGAAATGGCAGAACATCTCGCCTATTTCCTGTTATTTTTCATTTTTATGTTTGCCATGAATGTGTTAGCACATATGGCAGGCACCGCGTTAAAAATCGTCAGGCATATTGGCCCCATCAGTGTGCTTAACCGGTTCGCTGGCTGTTTTGTCGGCGCGGTAAGCGGCGTGCTGATGTGTTTTCTGGGGCTGTGGGCGCTTACCGCGTTTGCTCCGAGTGTGTTTGGCGAACTGGGTGTTCTGTCGCCGGATACGGTTGCGGGCACAACCCTCACAGCTTTCCTGCTTGGCTATGTGCCGGGCGCTTGATTGCTGATGCCTTTCTGAAATATAAGGAGAACATTTATGAATATGCCAATGTGTTCCCGCTGCGGCAAAAATGTCGCGGTGGTATTTATCACCAAAATTGACCAAAACAATAATTCCACACAGGAAGGGTTGTGCCTCAAATGCGCCAAAGAATTGGGGCTTAAACCGATTGACAACCTGATGGAGCAAATGGGCATTACCGAAGCTGACCTGGATGCGCTGGCAGGCGAAATCGGCGCGTTTGGGGATTTATCTGGACTGGTGCCGGCTGGGACAGACGGCGAAGACCTCAATGCCCCACATAACCGCGAGGACGACGACCCGCCCAAACTGGACGATGACGGTAATGATGACGGTGAAATGCCATTGCCGTTCCAGATTTTCCGCAAAGAACGTGCCAAGCGGGATAAAGACGCGGAAGACCGCGAAGAACGCAGTCCGCGCGGTAAAGGAAAACGCGATAAAAAACGGAAATTCCTGTCCACCTATTGCGAGGATTTGACGAACAAAGCGAAATCCGGCAAAATTGACCGCATTGTTGGGCGTGAACGTGAAACCGAACGGGTTATCCAAATTTTGAACCGCCGCCAAAAAAATAACCCCTGCTTAATCGGCGAACCTGGCGTCGGTAAGACGGCTGTAGCAGAAGGGCTTGCGCTGCGCATTGCCCAAGGGCGCGTGCCCTATAAACTGCGGAATAAAGAAATCCACCTGCTGGATTTGACTGCGCTGGTGGCTGGCACCCAATTCCGCGGGCAGTTTGAAAGCCGAATGAAAGGGCTGATTGACGAAGTCAAAAAACTTGGCAATATCATCCTGGTCATTGACGAAGTGCATAATATTGTCGGGGCAGGCGATTCGGAAGGCTCCATG
The DNA here is from genome assembly GCA_964017555.1 of uncultured Butyricicoccus sp. GTDB lineage: Bacteria > Bacillota > Clostridia > Oscillospirales > Butyricicoccaceae > Butyricicoccus_B. Next base: position 2,751 of record CAXHNU010000038.1, read on the forward strand.
AATGCTGCCAATATTCTGAAACCAGCGCTTAGCCGCGGCGAAATCCAAGTGATCGGTGCGACAACCTTTAATGAATACCGCAAATATATTGAAAAAGATTCTGCTTTGGAACGCCGGTTCCAGCCGGTATCGGTGGAAGAACCATCACTCGAGGACGCGGCGGAAGTGCTGCGGGGCATTAAAAACTACTATGAGGACTTCCATTTTGTCACCATTTCCGACGCGATATGCCGTCAGGCAGTGCAGCTTGCGGAACGGTATATCACAGACCGGTTTTTGCCGGATAAAGCGATTGATTTGATTGATGAAGCCTGCTCCGACCTCAATCTGCACAATGAAATGCTGTCGCTGGCAGAAGACCTTAAAACTGAACTGAAAACTGTCACAGAAGAACGGGAAACTTTGATGTCCGCAGAAGCAGCAGACGAAATTGATATGACCAGCGAACAGCTTGACCAGCGGTATGCCCGGATTGCCGAACTGCGCAGTAAGGAAATCCAGCTTGAGAACCGGCTGCATGAGGCGCAGGCTGCGCCGCGTCCGGAACTGACCATGGATAACTTGGCAGCAGTCATAGAATTATGGACGAATATCCCAGCCAGCAAGGTGCAGGCACAGGAAATGCAGCGGCTTTCCGGCATGGAAACCCGGTTAAGCAAACGGGTGATTGGGCAGGATGAAGCCATCCATGCCATTGCGGATGCCATCCGGCGCAGCCGCGCGGGCATCAGCCCAAAGAAAAAACCAGTGTCTTTCCTGTTTGTGGGGCCGACTGGTGTGGGCAAAACCGAACTGGTCAAAACGCTGGCAGAGGATTTGTTTGACACACCTGAAGCACTGATCCGTCTTGATATGTCAGAATATATGGAAAAACATACTGTGGCACGTTTGGTTGGTTCGCCTCCAGGTTATGTCGGTTATGATGAAGCAGGGCAGCTTACCGAAAAAATCCGCCGCCGTCCTTATTCGGTCATTCTGATGGATGAAATTGAAAAAGCACACCCGGATGTGCTGAATATCCTGCTCCAGATACTGGACGATGGCAGGCTGACCGATGCCCACGGGCGTATGGTGAATTTTGAGAATACAGTCATTATCATGACGTCAAACGCAGGCAGCAGCGTGAAAACAACCTCATTGGGATTTGGCAAAACAGCAAGCGAACAAGGCAAAGATAAGGCACTAAAAGCGCTGGAAGATATTATGCGCCCGGAATTTCTTAACCGCATTGATGAAATTGTTGCGTTTAACCAGCTTTCCGAACAGGACTTTGGCAAGATTGCTACGATTTTGCTCGGCGATTTGGCAGAAAATCTGAAAGAACGGGATATCCTGCTGACATGGGATGAAAGCCTGACCGAATACCTGGTCAGCAAATCATATTCGCTGAAATTCGGCGCGCGCAACCTGCGCCGCCTGATTGAAAAGGAAGTGGAAAACGCACTGGCAGTCAAACTGATTGAATCTTATGAACATCCGCTTGCGGGTGCGCATATCATGGTAAAAGAAGGCGTGCTGACGGTGCAGGCCGCTTAAACAGAGGACTGGGAATATGAAAACGATTGTAGTCGGATTAGGGTTAATGGGCGGTTCCATGGCAATGGCGATCCGCAAGTATACCAGCCATGAAGTCTATGGCTGGAACCGCACGGTTTCCGTGGTGGAAAAAGCAATGGCAGAAGGCGTCATCCATGGGATTGCGGATGAAACCACTTTTGCAGAAGCGGATTTGGTGATTATCAGCCTGTATCCGCAGTCCACAGTTGATTTTTTGCTGGGATGGATGCCAAAGATGAAAAAAGGCTGTATTATTGTGGATTTGGTCGGTATCAAACGGTTTATGGAAGACCGGCTTGCCAAAGCGGCACAACAGGCAGGTGTGCACTTCATCGGCGGGCACCCAATGGCAGGCAAAGAATTTTCCGGTTATGCGTTCGCGGCTGCCGAACTTTTTCATGATGCCAGCATGATTCTTGTGCCAAACGAATCCAGCCCTTTATGGGCGGTGGATGAAATGGAAGGCTTTTTTATGCAGCTTGGGTTTGGGCGCGTGGTGCGCTGTTCAGCAGAGCAGCATGACCATATGATTGCCTTTACGTCCCAGCTTGCACATGTGGTATCCAGCGCTTATATCAAAAGCCCGGAAGCCTTGCGGCACAATGGTTATTCCGCAGGCAGTTATAAAGATCTGACCCGTGTGGCAAAGCTGAACGAAACCATGTGGACAGAATTATTCCTCAACAATGCACAGCCGTTGGTGCAGGAGATAGATGAAATTATCTTGCACCTGACCGAATATCGGGACGCGATTGCGGACAGTGACGCCAAGCGGCTTTGCACACTGCTGCGCGAAGGGCGCGAACGCAAAGAAAGCATTGGATAAAGACAAGCTGTATCATAGCAACAGGAGGGCGGCATGGACAGGAAAGCAATGGCGAAGGAAACGCTGGAAATCATGGCGCAAGGATACTATGTGACAAAAGAAGGAAAGCAAATTCCGATAAAAGATGCCATGGAAAATTCAGTTAGGCGCAGTATATTGATTCCCCCTGCGGCAGGGGAATCAATCCTTGAAAAATATCACAGCGACACAAGCTGCATGGAACCGGAAACCAAGGTGGACAATATCGCCACAGTAGGAGCGGTCCGTATGCTGGCGGCGGAAGGGAAACCCAATATCGGCGTGCTCAATTTTGCAAGCGCAAAAAACCCGGGCGGCGGTTTCCTGAATGGGGCAAATGCCCAGGAAGAAAGCCTGGCGGTTTCCAGCACACTCTATCCCACATTGACAGCACATGAAACATATTATCTGGAAAATCGGGCGCATCAGTCCATGATGTATCTGGATTATGCGATTTATTCGCCGGATGTTGTCTTTTTCCGTGACGAAAGTTTCCAGCTTACACAAACGCCTGTCAGTGCATCTGTGCTGACGCTGCCAGCAGTCAATATGGGGCAGGTGGTGTTAAAAGGGGAAGATGTACAGCAAGCCAAATGTGTTATGCGCCGCAGGATGAAACTGGCACTTGCCATCTTTGCGGAACAAGGCGCAAAGCATTTGGTGCTTGGCGCTTATGGATGCGGCGTGTTTCGGAACGACCCAAAAGAAGTTGCTGCCTGGTGGAAGGAAATCCTGAAAGGCGGGATGGGTCAGCATTTTGATTCTGTGTTCCATGCTGTCCTTGACCACTCGAAAGGAAAAAACTGCATCGGGGCATTTATGGCATAAAAAAATAAAACACCACACCAGCAGGTTTGTCCAGCATGGTGCGGTGTTTTTTTATGGGAGGGGGCACAAAAATGAAGGGCTTTCCTTTTCAGTTGTCCCGTGGCTGTGCGACGCTCTCCCGGGTGATAAGTGTTGGCGGGATCATGACTTTGTGGGGCGTTGCACGCAGTTCAGACGGCATATGCCCCGGCGTAGTATGCTGCCCAATCAGGCGCACGGCGGCACGGCACATTTCCTCTGCCTGCACATGGATGGTTGTCAGGGCGGGGGTAATGCGCGGCAGCTGCGCCGCATTGGAAAATGCAATGACAGAAATGCCCTCTGGCACAGGAATATCCAATTCTTTCAGTGCGGCGAGGGCGCCGACAGCGTTTTCTTCCGTAACAGTAAACAGGGCGGTAGGCAGTTCCCCACCATTGCGGGCATAGGTAAGCAATGCCTGGCAGGTTTCCTGCGCATCAATGCCGACATCTAATGACCACGCATAAGGCGCAAGACCGCAGATCTGCATGGCATCCATATAAATGCCATACAGCAGTTCATAGGTAATGCGCCGTGTCAGGCAATATTGCCCGATACATGGTCCAATATAGCCGATATGCGAATGCCCATATGAGGTGAGATGTTCCATCATCTGGGCGACTCCGGCATGGCAGTTGATGACAACCGCATCACAGTGCAGTTCATCTGGTGATGTATCCAAGAAAACCACGTTACGGCTTAACCGGAACATCTTTTCAATTTGGGCATCTTCAAATACGCCAATGGCAAAGATACCATCGATTTCAGATGGACCGCGAACCAAATCCCCACCGTTATTGAAGAAAATATCAATCGGTTCGATTTTCATATCCCGGCAGACGCGCCCAATGCTTGAGCGCCAAAGCCGTTCATAGTATTCCTGTATCCGAGGATGCGGGCAGGATATCGCAATCCCCAAGCTGAGCACAGTTTTTAAATTGCGCCCTTTCCGGCTTTTTGTTGCCGCATAATTCAGCAGATCGGCAGCTTCCAGCACTTTTTTGCGTGTTTCCTCGCTGGCACTCATGGATGGGTCGCTGTTGAGGATACGTGAGATGGTTGCGATAGAATAGCCTGTATACTCAGAAAGGTCCTTTAGTGTAGCCATATGCAGCACCTTCCATCTGTAAGCTTTTCATGCCTTGCCAACTATTATCTATTATTAGTTTAACGCTTTTTCAGCCGCAGTGCAAGTGAATTTTGACAAATATTTTGTTTTCCATAAAAACTTTTATTGTTCGGAATTTTTAGTATTTTTACACCTATCCATATGAAGAACATATTTTAGGAGATGGATACATAGCATTGTGGCATTTGCTGTTATATACAACAACATGCCCCCAAATGTTGGGGATTTGGGGGCGGTGGATTTTCTTTTTTACGGCGTATTCAGGTTCCAGTCAATCGGGGTTTCACCATGAGCGGTGAGAAAATCATTGCACTTTGAAAAATGTTTGCACCCGAAAAATCCATTGTATGCCGAAAGTGGGGAGGGATGTACGGTTTCCAATATCAAATGGTTTGGATTGGTAATGAATTTCTTTTTGGAACGCGCATTGCCGCCCCAAAGCAAAAATACAATCGGCTGTTCCCGTTCGTTTAACTTGCGGATCACAGCATCTGTAAAGGTTGTCCAGCCGATATTTTTATGACTGTTTGCCTGTCCGCGGCGGACGGTCAGCACGGTGTTTAACAGCAAAACACCTTGTTCTGCCCATTTGGTGAGCGTACCGTTTGCCGGTGGTGGGAAGCCAAGGTCATCCTGGATTTCCTGGAAAATGTTTTTGAGTGAAGGCGGCGGCGTGACGCCTGGCTGCACGGAAAAACAAAGCCCATGGGCTTGACCGGGACCATGGTAGGGGTCTTGCCCCAAAAGCACTGCTTTTACGCTGTGATATGGCGTATAGCGCAGGGCGTTAAAAATATCTTCCATCGGCGGGAAAATGGTTTGTTCCGCATATTCTTTTTTGAGCCAATAGCGGATTTTCTGATAATATTCGCTTGCGAACTCTTCTGCAAGGATGGTATCCCAATCGTTTCCAAGATGCACCATAGAAAAAGCCTCCCAAATGTCTTTGCTGTTATTATATCATAAAAGCTGCGCGTTGTCATTGGGATATCAGGCGGTTTTCAACAAAATTTGACCGAGGAAATCACAATAGGGGGAGCCAGCGCCAAAGAAAAAAGGAAACTTGGGCGCTGACCCTTTGTGTAAAGCCCGAATGAAGGGCAATTTTATTTTTTTAGCTGCAAACCATCTTGGAAGGCTTCACCGACTCGTTCTGTAACTTTATAGTAACCATGGGTATATGGGTCAAATGCAATCGCATTGACCAGGGACATATCAATTTTGCCTTCTGTCATAACCCGTTCATCCGCTGTGACATTGACAACTTTGCCAATGACCCCGCATCCATATAGGTTATCCTGGTATTCGATAAATTCGCACTCCATGCAAATCGGAAATTCATTGATCACTGGCGCATCGACCAGTTCGGATTTGCTTGCAGTAAGTCCGCTGTTTTCAAATTTATTGGCAATTCTGTTGCCCGATTCAATGCCAAAATAATCCGCTGCAACAATATGTGCGGCATCGGCAATGCTGACAGTAAATGCGCCTTTTGCTTTGATGTTTTTTACGGTTTTATGCGTTTCTGTCAAATTAAGCGCAACAGTCCCTCTTTCCTGCATGGTACCCCATGCAGCATTCATAACATTGACACTGCCATCTTCGTTATAGGTTGCAACCATCAGCACAGGCATGGGGAAAATACCTTCTGTGATATTCAGTTTTTTTCTCATGAGAATGACCTCGTTTCTTTATACTTGGATTGACAGGGCATCAGCCTTTTGATATCATTGTAACAAGCGGCTGAAAAATTACAAGTACTATTTTCTTTGAAAGGTACTATCATAAAGGAAAGTGCAGTATGATTAAAAATTATATTGAAAATGCAGATTTTGAAAATACCGGTTTCAGTTATACGCTTTCGCTTATCGCGGGCAAACACAAAATGGTTATCCTCTATTGCCTTATGGAGTTTCAGGTTGTCCGGTTTAATGAGCTGAAACGATATTTAAAAAACATATCAGATAAAACATTAAGCAATAATTTGAAGGAGCTGGAATCTGATCGGTTGATTTGCCGCAAAGAATATCCCCAGATACCGCCCAAAGTGGAATATCGTTTGAGCGACAGAGGCAAGTCTTTGATGACGGTTTTGGATCAGCTTTGCATTTGGGGAGAGCGCAACCGGGAATAATTTTGCACAAAACCATGCCAAACTGGCAGATACGCAAAAAGCAGGCGGGAAAAACCGCCTGCTTTTTATGTAAAATGATTGTTGACTTTTTGTGAAAAAATATGGTATAATAAATCGCTTATCGAAATCAGCAGCTTCTGCTGACAGCTAATTACATGATAGCATGATCCCACGGCAAATGCAAGGGGTATTCCTCTTGAAACTCGCAACCCCGCCGTGTGTATCAGCATTGCGGAATCAGGAAAAAGGAGTGATGGGTTCTACTATGATGGTGAAAGACGTACAGCATGGCAAAACAACCCGTAAAAGTTTTGCGCGCATCGACGAAATCCTTGAAATGCCCAACCTTATTGAAGTACAGAAAAAATCATACCAATGGTTTTTGACCGATGGGCTGCGCGAGGTGTTTGAAGATGTGGCCTCCATCAGCGACTATACCGGTAATTTGGAATTGTCCTTCCTGGATTATGTGCTGGAAGATGAACCAAAATACAGCGTGGAAGAATGCAAGGCACGCGATGCAACGTATGCCTGCCCAATCAAAGTCCGGATGCGCCTGCACCATAAAGAAACCGGCGAAATCAAAGAACAGGAAATCTTTATGGGCGATTTCCCGCGTATGACCGATTCCGGTACGTTTATCATCAACGGCGCGGAACGCGCTATCGTATCCCAGATTGTCCGTTCTCCTGGTGTTTATTATGGCAAGGAATATGATAAGACGGATAAAGCGATTTTGTCCGCCACGGTAATCCCATATCGCGGCGCCTGGCTGGAATATGAAACCGACGTCAATGATGTATTCTATGTCCGCATTGATAAAAACCGTAAAATCCCGATCACTTCGTTTATTCGTGCAATCGGCGTGAAAACCGATGCCGAAATCTTGGAGATGTTTGGCGAGGATGAACGCATTTTGGCAACCTTGGACCGCGACCCGTCCAAGACCATTGAAGAAGCGTTAATCGAAATTTATAAGAAAATGCGCCCAGGTGAACCGCCTTCCATCGAATCGGCAACCAACTTGATGAACGCGATGTTTTTTGACCCCCGGCGCTATGATATGTCCCATGTTGGGCGTTACAAATACAACAAAAAATTAAATATTGCCCGCCGCATTGCTGGGCGGAAATTGGTGGATGCGGTTTCTGACCCACTGACCGGTGAAATCCTTGCCGAAGCGGGCGAAATCCTTACCCGCGACAAAGCGCGTGAGATTGCCTGCAAAGGCGTGCGCGGCGTGACCATCTATTCCCATGAGGATGACCATGCCCCGATTAAAGTGTTCGGCAATGGCATGGTGGATATTGATGATTTCCAGGACTATACTGGCTTTACCGCGGAAGAACTTGGCGTGAAAGAACGTGTCCGCTTTGTCATTTTGAAGGAAATTATTGATTCCGGCGTTTCAGGCGATGCTTTGAAACAAGCCGTCCATGACCGGATGAGTGAACTCATCCCCAAAACCATTATTGTCGATGATATGCTGGCATCCATTTGTTACTTGCTCAATATCGGCAATGGTGTTGGCACAACCGATGATATTGACCATTTGGGCAATCGCCGTTTGCGCTGTGTGGGCGAATTGCTGCAAAACCAGTTCCGCATCGGTTTTTCCCGTATGGAACGTGTCATTCGGGAACGTATGACCATTCAGGATTTGGATATTGTCACCCCGCAGTCACTCATTAACATCCGCCCCGTGACCGCCGCAATTAAGGAATTTTTCGGTTCCTCACCGCTGTCCCAGTTTATGGATCAGAATAACCCGCTGGCAGAACTTACTCATAAACGCCGTTTGTCTGCCCTTGGTCCTGGCGGTTTGTCCCGTGACCGCGCTTCTATGGAAGTGCGTGACGTGCATTACAGCCACTATGGCAGAATGTGCCCGATTGAAACCCCTGAAGGCCCGAACATTGGCTTGATCTCTTATCTGGCAACCTATGCCCGTATCAATGATTTTGGCTTTATTGAAGCGCCTTACCGCATCATTGACAAGGAAACCGGGCGTGTGACCAATGAAGTGCAGTATATGACTGCTGATATCGAGGATGAATATATTGTTTGTCAGGCAACCGAACCGCTGGATGAAAATGGCTGCCTGAAAAACCCGCGTGTTACCTGCCGTATGCGCGATGAATTTGTGGAAGTCGACCGCAAAGACGTTGACCTGATGGACGTTTCCCCGCGTATGATGGTTTCTGTCGCGACCGCGTTTATCCCGTTTTTGGAGCACGACGACGCAAACCGTGCGCTGATGGGCGCGAATATGCAGCGTCAGGCAGTGCCGCTGCTCAAAACAGAAGCCCCAATCGTTGCAACTGGTATGGAATGTAAAGCCGCAGTTGACTCTGGTATTATCCCGCTGGCGGAAGCGGATGGTGTTGTCACCCGGTCAACTGCCCGTGATGTAACGGTCATGTATGAAGGCGGGCAGGAAAAAACCTATCATTTGACCAAATTCCTGCGTTCCAACCAATCCACTTGTATCAATATGCGCCCGATTGTCAGCCTTGGTGAGCGTGTCCATAAAGGCGACGTGCTGGCAGATGGCCCGTCGACGGATAAAGGCGAAATTGCCCTTGGCAAAAATGCCCTCATCGGCTTTATGACTTGGGAAGGCTACAACTACGAGGATGCGGTTTTGCTGAATGAACGCCTGGTGCGTGATGATATTTATACTTCCATCCATATCGAGGAATATGAATCCGAATCGCGTGACACCAAACTTGGCCCTGAAGAAATTACCCGTGATGTGCCCAATGTCGGCGAAGATGCCCTGCGCGATTTGGATGAACGCGGCATTATCCGTGTTGGCGCGGAAGTCCATGCCGGGGATATCCTGGTGGGCAAGGTAACGCCAAAGGGTGAAACCGAGCTGACTGCCGAAGAACGGCTGCTGCGTGCGATTTTCGGTGAAAAAGCCCGCGAAGTGCGTGACACCTCACTGCGCGCCCCGCATGGCGAATCGGGTACAGTTGTCGATGTCAAAGTGTTCACCCGTGAAAATGGGGATGAACTCAGCCCCGGTGTCAATATGGTTGTGCGTGTTTATATTGCCCAGAAACGTAAGATTTCTGTCGGCGATAAAATGGCGGGCCGCCATGGCAACAAGGGTGTTGTATCCCGCATTCTGCCGCAGGAAGATATGCCATTCCTTGCTGATGGCACCCCGCTCGATATCGTGCTGAACCCGCTTGGCGTGCCGTCCCGTATGAATATTGGTCAGGTGCTCGAAGTCCATTTGGGCTTTGCTGCCAAAAAACTCGGCTGGAAAATTGAAACCCCTGTCTTTGATGGCGCAACCTTGGATGATATCAAGGATACGCTGGTAGAAGCTGGCGTTTCTCCGGACGGCAAAAGCATCCTGTATGATGGACGCACCGGTGAGAAATTTGACAACCCGGTAACCGTCGGTTATATGTATTATCTCAAGCTGCACCATCTGGTTGATGATAAAATCCACGCCCGTTCCACCGGCCCTTATTCGCTTGTCACCCAGCACCCGCTTGGCGGCAAGGCACAGTTTGGCGGGCGCAGCGCACTTGGGTGAAAGAAATGTCGCCTATAGTCGGACACTGGAAAAAGCTTTGACGTGGCGACGGCTTATATTTATACCCTTCAGGAAATCCTGACGGTTTTTAAAATCCGACGATTATTTTGCGCATGTGCAAAAACGTATCAAAGCCATTTCAACAAGGGCATTATTTATGTGCAGCGGCAGAAGCCCGGGCAAACACCAAGCCGTTCCATATGATGAAGGACCGAGATGAAACGTACCGGAATCCTTTAAGGTGCTTGTCAAAGAACTCCAGTCGCTTGGTCTGGATATCAAGGTGCTGGATGAAAATATGCAGGTTATTGAACTTTCGGAAGACGATGATGACGATGATGTTGGCCGTCCGTTGGCAGAAGCGCCAGCCGTTGGTACCGACGCGGAATTTGAAGCGGCTGGTTATGGCATCAATGACGCGGAAGATGGCGACACCGACCTTGACGCTTTTGAAGATGATGAAAGTGATGAATCTGCCGCCGATGATATATTCGCCGAAGAAGACAACTATGGCGACGGCGATTTTGACCTGTAAGGGGGAATGCAATCTATGGGATATAATATGTTTAATGCCATTAAAATCGGGCTTGCATCGCCCGACCTCATCCGTGAATGGTCTTATGGTGAGGTCAAAAAACCCGAAACCATTAATTACCGCACGCTGAAACCCGAAAAAGACGGGCTTTTCTGTGAACGCATTTTTGGGCCGACCAAGGACTGGGAATGCCATTGCGGCAAATATAAAAAAGTCCGCTATAAAGGGAAAATCTGTGACAAATGTGGCGTTGAAGTCACACGTGCCAAGGTGCGCCGTGAACGCATGGGGCATATCGAATTGGCTGCCCCGGTATCCCACATCTGGTACTTTAAGGGCATTCCATCCCGCATGGGGCTAATTTTGGATTTGTCCCCGCGTGTGCTGGAAAAAGTCCTCTATTTTGCCGCATATATTGTCATTGACCCAGGCGATACCCCGCTGATTAAAAAACAGATCCTTTCGGAAATCGAATATCGCGATATGCGCGAAAAATATGAGGATGATTTCCAGGCGGATATGGGCGCAGAAGCCATTCAGGCTTTGCTGCGCGATATTGATTTGGAAAAGCTGTCTGCTGAATTGCGCGGTGAACTCAAAGATGCTTCCGGGCAAAAGCGGATGCGCATTATCAAGCGGCTGGAAGTGGTGGAATCCTTCCGCATTTCCGGCAACAAGCCGGAATGGATGATTATGGACGCTGTGCCGGTCATCCCGCCGGAAATCCGTCCAATGGTACAGCTTGACGGCGGACGTTTTGCCACCAGCGACCTTAACGACCTTTACCGCCGTGTGATTAACCGCAACAACCGTCTGAAACGCCTGCTGGAGCTTGGCGCGCCGGATATTATTGTCCGCAATGAAAAGCGGATGCTGCAGGAAGCGGTTGACGCACTCATTGACAACGGCAGGCGTGGACGTCCAGTAACCGGCCCCAACAATCGCGCATTAAAGAGCCTTTCAGATATGCTCAAGGGCAAACAAGGGCGTTTCCGCCAGAATCTGCTGGGCAAACGTGTTGACTATTCCGGGCGTTCGGTTATCGTTGTCGGTCCTGACCTGAAAATTTATCAGTGCGGCTTGCCAAAGGAAATGGCGCTGGAACTGTTTAAGCCGTTTATCATGAAACGCCTGGTCGAAGATGGGCTGGCATCCAATATCAAATCCGCCAAAAAGATGGTAGAACGTGCCAAAACCGAAGTCTGGGATGTGCTGGCGGAAATCATCAAGGGGCACCCGGTGATGCTCAACCGTGCGCCAACTTTGCACCGCCTTGGCATCCAAGCATTTGAACCGGTACTAGTAGAAGGGCGTGCAATCCGGCTGCATCCGCTGGTATGTACCGCGTTTAATGCCGACTTTGACGGCGACCAAATGGCAGTCCATGTGCCGCTGTCTGCCGAAGCACAGGCGGAAGCACGGCTGCTGATGCTGTCTGCCAACAACTTGCTCAAACCTCAGGACGGCAAACCAGTTACTGTGCCGTCACAGGATATGGTGCTTGGGTCTTATTACCTGACCATTGACCGCGATACCGAACCGGGCAGCGGCAAGGTATTCTCCTCGCCGGATGAAGCGCTGATGGCATATGACCAGGGTGTTGTCGGCATCCATGCGCCAATCAAGGTGCGCATGAAGAAAAATATTCATGGCAGGGTGATTTCCCGGCTGGTGGACGCTACCCCAGGGCGTTTGATTTTCAATGAACGCATTCCGCAGGATTTGGGTTTTGTTACCCGTGACGAAGAACATTTGCTTGATTTAGAGATTATGTTCACTTGCGGCAAAAAAGAACTCGGCAAAATCATTGACCGCTGCATCCGTGTGCATGATTTCAACAAAACAGCGGAAGTGCTGGACTCCATCAAGGCAATGGGCTATAAATATTCCACACAAGGCGCGCTGACTGTTGCTGTGGCAGATATGCTGGTGCCGGATGAAAAACAAAGCCTTGTGCATGAATCCGAACAGAAAGTCGCTCAGATTGACCGCAAATTCAAACGCGGCTTTATCACCGATGATGAACGTTACCGCTTGGTCGTAAAAGAATGGGAAGACACCACCAAAAAGGTAACTGGCAAGTTACAGGAGAATATGAAAGCCGAACGGTATAACCCCATCCATATGATGGCGGATTCCGGCGCCCGCGGCAGTATCAACCAGATCCGCCAGCTTGCCGGTATGCGCGGCTTGATGGCTTCTACATCGGGTAAAACCATTGAAATCCCGATTAAATCCAACTTCCGTGAAGGGCTTTCGGTACTTGAATACTTTATCTCTGCCCGCGGCGCTCGCAAGGGGCTTGCCGATACCGCGCTGCGTACCGCTGACTCTGGTTATCTGACTCGCCGTTTGGTTGACGTTTCACAGGATGTTATCATCCGTGAGGAAGACTGCGGCGCAACCAAAGGCATTTGGGTGGAAGATATCCGCGAAGGCAATCAGATTATTGAACCGTTCCGTGAACGTCTGCTTGGACGGTATCCAGTGGATGATGTTTATCATCCGGAAACCGGCGAACTGCTGGTTTCCCGAAATACCATGATGAAAGATGCCGAAGCGGATCTGATTGTTGCGGCTGGCATTGAAAAATTACAGCTGCGTTCGGTACTGGAATGTCGTGCGCGCAAGGGCGTCTGTGCCCACTGCTATGGCATGAACCTTGCCGCTGGCACACCTTGCGGCATGGGTGAAGCGGTTGGCATTATTGCGGCGCAGTCCATCGGCGAACCCGGCACACAGCTTACCATGCGTACATTCCATACCGGCGGCGTTGCCGGTTCGGATATCACACAAGGTTTGCCCCGTGTCGAGGAATTGTTTGAAGCACGCAAACCCAAAAAGGTTGCTACGCTTGCGGAAATCTCCGGCGTGGTATCCATTGAGGAATCCAAACGCACCACCCTTAAAACCGTCAATATCACCAACCCCGAAAATGGTGATATCCGGTCGTATCAGCTTGCTTCTTCTTCCGGCATCCGTGTGGAAGATGGGCAGACTGTTGTCCAAGGCGAACAGCTCAACGAGGGTGCGCTCAGCCCACATGATATCCTGCGCATTTTGGATCCACGCGCGGTGCATGATTATGAAATCAAGGAAGTCCAAAAGGTTTACCGCCAGCAAGGTGTTGATATCAATGACAAGCATATTGAGGTCATTGTCCGCCAGATGATGCGCAAGGTGAAGGTAGAAGATGCAGGCGATGCAGCCGTGCTGCCTGGTTCTGTCATTGATCTGTTGGAATTTGAGGATTACAACAACGAAGTGCAAAAACGCATTGACGCAGGCGAAACCGAACTGCGGCTTGCAACGTGCAGTCCAACCCTGATGGGCATTACAAAGGCTTCCCTGGCAACTGAATCCTTCTTGTCAGCGGCATCGTTCCAGGAAACCACCCGTGTGCTGACCGATGCTGCCATTAAGGGCAAGATTGACCCGCTGCTTGGGCTGAAAGAAAATGTAATTATCGGCAAATTGATTCCGGCTGGTTCCGGTATGCAGGAATACCGCAGCGGCCATTATGAACAGACCATTAATTTAGATTAATCTGTTTATCCCCAAAACACAAACAGGGCACAGTGTTGATGCTGTGCCCTGTTTTTTGGTGTAATTCTTTAAAATGTTAAAACAACTTGCCCTTATCATGCAATATGCTAAATTATACCTTGCATTGCCGCCATATTTCAGGTATAATTGCTATGGTATACTTGCGATTTGAGGGCAGGGACGCTCTGTTTTTGATAAAATAGGCGCAGTCCTGCTTTTTTTATTCGCAAAATGAAACAGAAGGGAAGAAACAATCCAATGCAAGCAGTTGTAAAATTCATCAATGATTTGGATGATGCAATCTGGGGGCTGCCAATGATTGTACTGTTATTCGGTACACATTTGTTTATGACCCTGCGGACGGGTTTCATCCAGCGGAAAACCTTCACTGGCATTAAATTATCCGTGACCAAAGACCCGGATTCACCGGGGGAAGTCAGCCAGTTCCAAGCCCTTACCACAGCGTTAGCCTCTACCATTGGTACCGGCAATATTGTCGGTGTAGGCACAGCGGTTTATCTTGGCGGGCCAGGGGCAATCTTATGGTGCTGGCTGACTGGTGTATTTGGCATTGCAACAAAATATGCCGAATCGCTGATTGCGGTCAAATATCGTGTGCAGACCAAAGATGGGCGTATGCAGGGGGGCGCGATGTACGCGCTGGAACGCGGTTTAAAATGGAAAAGTTTTGGCAAAGTGATGGCAATTATTTTTGCAGCATTTGCACTTTTGGCGTCCTTTGGCATCGGCTGTGGCACCCAAATCAATGCCATTGCTGAAATTATCGAAAGCAATGTACCAATTGCTGTTCCGCGCATTGCAGTCGGCGTTTTCTTTGGACTGATTACTGCGATTGTTATTATCGGCGGCATCAAATCCATTGCAACCGTCTGTGAAAAGTTAGTTCCATTTATGGCGTTTTTCTATGTTGTCGGCTGTCTGATTATTTTGTGCATCAATGCGGATTTTATTATCCCTGCGGTTAAAGCGATTGTTACCTTGGCGTTCCAGCCGGGCGCAGTTGCAGGCGGTTTGGTGGGCGGCGGCATCCGGATTGCCATGCAATATGGTATTGCCCGCGGTTTGTTCTCCAATGAATCTGGTATGGGTTCAGCACCGTTGGTGGCTTCTGCCGCACAAACCCGGAACCCGGTACGGCAAGCGCTGGTTTCCGCAACAGGGACATTCTGGGATACAGTCATTGTCTGCTTGATGACAGGTCTGGTGCTTACCACTACTATTATGAAAAACCCCTCCATCAATATGGAAAACATCAAAAATGGCGGGCAGATGACCACCGCAGCTTTTTCCCAGATCCCCACGCTGGGTTCAGTGATTTTGGTGGTTGGCATCATTACATTTGCTTATTCCACCATCCTGGGCTGGTCTTATTATGGCGAGCGCTGCTGTGAATATTTGTTTGGCAAAAAAGGTATTTTGCCATATAAAGTGGTTTTTATTGTGATTGTTATCGTTGGCCCTGTGGTATCGTTGGATTTGGTTTGGAAAATTGCCGATATCCTTAATGCGCTGATGGCAATCCCGAACCTGATTGCTGTACTGCTGCTTTCGGGCGTGATTGCACGCGAAACCAAACATTATCTGAAAAACCTTGATGAAAAGGATACAACCAAAATCCCTGTGGTTGATAAGTAAAGGCAAACAAAAAAGCGGTCAGTTTTGAAGCTGACCGCTTTTGCTTTATTCAATTTGCAGGATATCATCAAATAAAACATGGAAATTATCCCGCAGGTCGATGTCTTGGTGATAATGCCCGCAGTACCATTGCCCAAACTGCACATTTTCATATAGATATTGCAGAAATTTGGTGAGCTGGTTTTCTGGGTACTGGTCAATTTCCGCTTCCAGCTCCCGCGGGGCGCAATGGGTCAGGATATAATCTACACGGTTGTCCCAGACCATCAGCCGGGATAAAGCGTGCTGCATTTCCGCATCATTAGGCATTTCTTCTGCCCACCAGTTGATGCCAGGTGTGCGGCATTGTTTGTCATGCGATTCTGCGCCGCCCATGGTCAAAAAGGTTTTGCCGCCAAACAGGTATACTTCCCCGCGCATCAAATGATAAATGCTGTCTGAAATCTTCTGCACTTTGCCGCTGAACATATCCACCTCTGGAAATTCATCGAGCAGGTTAAAATTTTCATGGTTGCCATCTAAAAATAAGGTTGTCCAGGGCTTTTCATCCAGCCATTTCCGCCAATACAGGTCTTCATTGCTGTTATCCCATACCAGCCCGAAATCCCCGCAAACAATCAAATAATCATTTTTGGTCAGGTATTCCTGTTCGGTGAATTGGCGTGTATTCAGTTTTGAAATGTCAATGCTGCCATGGATATCGCCGGTTAAGTAAATCATAAACGGCACCCCCTCTTTTTATTTTTGCGGATAATAAATATCCCGCACATACTCCCATGGGACGTGCCCGCACAGCCATACCCCATTTTCAGACAGGTAAAATGCCTCCTGTTCTGCCATACGCGCGCTGTCAATGAACAGCACCGCAGGTGCGCCATGCCGCTGCCCAACAGCGGTTGCTGTCTGCAAATCGGCAGAAAGATGGACATATTGCCGCCCTTGGCGGGTAATGCCTGCTGCTTTGATGCTGTCCAAAAACCGCGCGGCTGTGCCATGGTATAAAATATCCGGCGGCTGTTTTTGTACCAACCCAAGATCTACATCAATAGAATGTCCCTGGTTTGCACGGATATACCGTTTATCAACCGAAAAGCTGTACCGCATTTTGGCATCTTCCCGCACGATTTTTTCCAGCAGCGGCAAATCCATTTGCCGACCGCTTGCTTTCATGCCTTTCAGCAGCGCGTCCACACGTGCCCAGCCGCCTTCCCGTTGGATGGTAATTCCAATCGCTTCCGGGTGGTGCCGCAGCACAAGTGAAAGGACTTTGCTGAGCTTTTCTTCTTGTTTACTGCGCATGGTATGTTCCCTCTTTTTTTCGGACAAGCGTATGTAAAAAGGCAAATAGGATAGAACCAACAGCATTGCCTGCCACCATTACGCCCATAGCCCGCCAGGCGCGGGCATCCGCCCAAGCGCCACAGATTGAAAAATAATACATATTGGCAACGCAGTGTTCAAACCCGCACAGGATAAAAACACTGACTGCCAAATAAATGCTCAAATATTTGCCGAGTGGATGTGTAAAAGAAGCAAACCCTTCGACACCGGCATACATTAAAATACCGCAGAATACCGCTAGGATAAAAATGCTGCACAGGTGATCTTCCAGCTTGGTGACACAAAGCGGCACAGCCCTTTGGGCAAGGCTGATGCCCACACGGGTATGCTGCAAGGCAAATGCAGTGCAAACCGCGCCGCAAAGATTGCCCAGCAAAGCGGCTGCCAGCGATAAAAGATAAAAAGGCGGGTTGCGGAGTACATAACCGACCCGCCCAGTAAACAGCCAGAATTTGAAGGATACCACCAAAAACAGCCCAATGCTGAACAGTGACGCCCCAATGATTTTATTTTCCACAGACAGGAATACTGTCCCGCCGATTGAAATGCAAATGCCTGCCAACAGTCCAGAAACCAAAGTATTGACAAGCCGCGCCGCATCGCGGCGGGAAAAGCTTACCTGCATAGCAAACGTCCTCCTTTATTTGTTGGATAAATGCTGCCAATATGCAGCGCGTTCAAAAGATTGATTCATTATATCACAAGAAAGGCAAATGTGGAAGATACAATTTCCCACAGCATTTAGGGCACTAAAGGGGAGCGGATTGCGTGGGGCGGTCAGCTTAATGCCGTAAATGCGCGGCTTTGAGCGTATTTTTCAAGGTGTTTAAGGGGCAACAGCGAGGTAAATTGTGACGCGGTTGGTTTAATGCTGTAAACACGCGGCTTTGAGCGTATTTTTCAGGTAATTAAGGGGCAATGCGAGGTAAATTTGACGGTTGGCTTATGGTGTAAACCGTAGCTTTCAGCGTATTTTTCAAGGTGTTTTAAGGGCAGAGCGATTAAATTGTGACCGGTTGGTTTTAATGCTGTAAATCGTGCGGCTTTGAGCGTATTTTTCAAGTGTTTAAGGGGCAACAGCGAGTAAATTGTACGGCGGTTGGTTTAATGCTTAAACGTGCGGCTTTGAGCGTATTTTTCAAGGTGTTTAAGGGGCAACAGCGAGGTAAATTGTGATGCGGTTGGTTTAATGCTGTAAACGTGCGGCTTTCAGCGTATTCTTCATCAGCATCGTGATGGTCATGGGACCTGCGCCGCCCGGCACAGGCGTCATGTAAGACGCCTTTTCCATAACTTCTGGGGCAACATCACCGCAAACCTTGCCTTCGGCATTGCGGTTGATGCCAACATCAATCACGACAGCTCCTTCTTTTACCATATCCGGCGTGACAAAGCCTGCTTTGCCAACAGCAGCAACCAAAATATCCGCTTCTGCACAAACCTTTGGCAGGTCTATCGTCCGGCTGTGGCAGATGGTTACGGTGCCATGGCGGTGCAATAGCAGCATTGCCATTGGTTTGCCGACAATGTTTGACCGCCCAATGACAACACATTTTTTCCCTTTGGGGTCAATTTGATATTCATCCAGCAGTTCCATCACACCGGCTGGCGTGCAGGGCAGAAAGTCAAAATCACCAATCATAATCCTGCCGACATTGGCAGGATGGAACGCATCCACATCCTTGCGTGGGTCAATCGCCGCAATTACAGCATCTTCACTGATTTGTGCAGGCAATGGGAGCTGGCATAAAATACCGTTGATTTTGGGGCTTTCATTTAACGTGTGGATTAGTGCAATCAGTTCCTGTTCGGTAGCTGATGCTGGCAATACGTGTTTTTCGCTGTAAAAGCCACATTCTGTACACGCTTTTTCTTTATTGCGGACATAAATTTCACTGGCAGGGTCATCCCCAACCAAAATCACAGCTAGCCCAGGTACAATGCCTTGTGCCTTTAGGCTTTGGGTTTCTTCCAGGATTTTGCCCCTCACTTTTGCGGATAATGCTTTCCCATCCATTTTTATTGCGCTCATTTTGTATTTTCCTCCAATTCAATCGGTTTTTCGAGTGGGGTTGGGCACCAGATTTGTCCAAGTGTTTCCACTTTATCTTTCCAGCCAAGTATCAATAGGATGGCAGCGGCAAGCAGGCTGACACCCGCCAGCACTTGGGATACACGCAGCGGTGTGCCTGGGATATACAGGCTGTCACTGCGCAAACCTTCAATCCAGAACCGCCCAAAGCCATACCAGGCGACATAAAGCAAAAAGATTTCGCCGCGGAAGCGGCGTTTTTTGCTGTGTAAATGCAGCAGCAAAAACCCAATCAGGTTCCACATGGATTCATAGAAAAATGTGGGGTGTACTGGGTCTGCGCCATCAATCACCATGCCCCATGGCAAGCTTGTCACACCCCCAAAGGCTTCCGCGTTGACAAAGTTGCCCCATCTGCCAAAAATCTGACCGATAATCAACCCGCACGCCGCAACATCCAGCATACCGGGGATATTCAGCCGCTTGCGTTTGCCATAAACATAAATGGTTGCTACTGCGCCGATAATACCGCCATAAATGGCAAGCCCACCATGCCATATCATAATGATTTCAGCCGGATTTTGCTGGTAATAGTCCCATTCAAAAATAACATAATAAAGCCGGGCACTGATAATAGCAATCGGGACGCATAACAGCAGCAAATCGTAAAAATTATCCATGCTGTATCCAAATTGACGGGTTTTGCGCGCACCATATGCAGCCGCAAATAAAAACCCAAAACAGATGATAATGCCATACCAAAAGATATCTTTGCCCAGGATATTAAAAGCAACCCGGTTGAGGGTAAAGGTTAGCCCCAAACCAGGAAAGCTGATGACATGCTCCATATTATCCCTTCCTTTCCGCCCCTTGCGGCATAAAAATAAACCGGCTGGCATGGTTGGGCTGTGCCCAGCGTTTTAACATTTGCTGCACATCGTTTGCTGTCATTTTATCATACAGCGCCGCAAATGTCATAAAATCCTGCCCATACAGCGCCGCGCCGCACTGCATCATGCAGACAGCATCCGGCTGGTCAAGCACCCGAAGCTGCATCCCATAAGATGCCCGTTTCATGCGTTCAAACAGCGCGGGCGGCACGCCCTCTGCTGCCAGCCGCTGGACTTTAGCTTCAATCCGTGCGCAGGCTGCCTGCGGGTTCAAGCTGTGGCCGCCAAAAACCCCGTGCGCCGCCTCCGGATATAGTCCATAAGAGCTGGAAAATGTGCGGTTAATGATGCCTTCCCGGTAAAGTTCGGTATAAAGCGGCGCAGTCTGCCCACCGAGCAGCCTACAGCATAAATCACCCAGTAGCTTGCGCTGAAACGCATTTTCCCCAGGCTGTAAAGGCATATCTTTGAATCCAATGCGAAAAATTGCGTGCGCCACAGGCAATTCTTTGATAATTTCATGCTGGCACACTTCAGGTTGGCTGTCCCCATAATCCCGTGCAGCGATATGCACCACTTTTTCTGGGGAATATTGCTGCGCAATGGAGCAGATTGCCTGCCAGTCAGCATTACCACATACAGTTAGCACCATGTTGGAAGGGCTGTAAAATGCCTGGTAACACGTGTATAAAATATCCGGTGTGATTTGGGCAATGCTTTCCACTGTGCCGCCAACCTGCATCCGGATTGGGTGGTGCTGATACAGCCCTTTATATAGCCCATTCATTGCCTGCATAGGCACCATGTCTGCCATCATACAGATTTCCTGTTCGATAATGCCTTTTTCTTTCTGCACATTTTCTGCTGTGAAATGTGGCTTGAACATGAAATTCATCAGGATTTCCAGGTTTTCATTGAAACGTTCGGTACAGGAAAAGAAAAATGCCGTCCGGTCTTGGCTGGTGAATGCGTTGGGGCACGCCCCTGTGGCTGCAAATTTTTGCAGTGCGTTGCCATCTTCCCCTTCAAACATTTTGTGTTCCAGAAAATGTGCAACCCCAGCAGGGACTTGTACTTTTGTCCCATCTTCCAACACAAAATACTGGTCAATTGACCCGAATTTGGTGGCAATCATGGCAAATGTTTTTGAAAACCCTGGTTTGGGAATATAATAAATCCGCAGCCCATTGGGCAGGGTATGCGTATACATGGATTCCCGCACACGGTCAAATGACTGAATCATTTTGTTTGTCCCCTTTTAAGAAATAAAGCGTATCTAATGTGATATGCTGCGCGGCAGTCAATACATCCTGCCGTGTTAAAGCGCTGATTTCATGAATCAGCGAATTTAGATCATAAACCAGCCTGCCAGCCATTTGCCCTTGATAAAATGCTTCCATATCTAGCACGCTTTCCTGTTTGGTGCGCAAAACATCCAGCAGGCTGCGGCGGGCAGATTCCAATTCATCATGTGTAAATCCACCTGCTGCCAGGCTTTTTAACAAAGCCATGCTTTCATCAAATGCCGCGTGGAAATTCTTTTCATCAATGCCGGATGATACAGTCATAATCCCTTTGAACTTATCCAGAAAGGCCGATGCGTAATAGCATAAACTGCGTTTTTCACGCAGGTTACGGAAAAGTGCGGAACCCGTATAGCCGCCATACATCATGGCAAACAACATCAGCGCTGGATAAGCCTTGTCCAGCCCGGTCAGGCCAGTGCGGAACCCCAAGGATAATTTTGCTTGTGTCGCGTGTATTTCTTCTGTGACAGAAAGGGGGGATTCCGGCGCGGGGCGCTGAATGGTCTGCCGGTAGCCCATGCTGTCAGTGGTTTTGGCAAACAAGCGGCGGAAAAGCCCTTCGGCAAAGTTTTCTGACGCGCCGCCGCAATAAAAGATTTGAAAGGGTGCATTTTGACATACATTGTTCCAAAATGCTGTCAGTGTTTCAGCAGTTGCAGCCTTTGTGCCTTCTTTTGTGCCATATTCGCACCAGCCATATGGTTCATCCTTGCACATATGCGCATACAAACGACGGTTTGCATAATTGCGGGTATCTGTTTTCAGCGCGCCAATGCGCACCAGCAGATTATTTTTTTCCCGTTCAGCAGCATCTGGCTGCAGCAAGCCCTCTGCGGTCAGGTGGGGATGGTACCAAAAATCAGAAATCAGCCCAGCCACACCTTCTAATATGTTGTTTGGATGCTCAGCATAAGCCCCTTCAATCATATCCGCGATAAAGCCGATTTCAAGATTTTCACCAGCTTTTCGGATGATTGGTACAATGCGTGCGCCATATAAATCATCCAGCCGCGCGCCAATAGACTGCATATCCGGGTTTTGCGCGGTGCCGCACGCAAGCACCTGGGGCAGCAATGCGGCGCAGGCGTTTTCCTGCTGCATGGGCAGCACGGCAACCACACTGCATACAGACGTTTTAAATTGCTGCGTAAAAACACCTGTAAACATTGTGCCTGGGCTGAATTGCTTGTTTACTATTTTTTGCACAATCATTCTCCTTCATAATGATTCGTCACTAGATTTTATCAATAAATCCAGTATACCTGTATTTTGCGATAAAGTCTACCCTTGTTTTTTTGCCGCACGTATAAACCGCGACAGAAAACGACAACAAAACGACAAAACATCCCGATTTCTGGGAGGTAGAGGGGATACGACAAGTTACAAAGAGGAAGTTAATGTTAGTTTTGTCGCGGCAGACATGACACAAACGACAGAAAACGACACGAAACGACAAAACATTCCGATTTCTGCCAGCATATCGCTGACAAACTGCCTGAATCGCTGTCCAAAAGCGAA
>CAXHNU010000039.1:0-25470 GCA_964017555.1 uncultured Butyricicoccus sp.
AATTTGCCCTTGTCATTGCGGGCAAACGGTTTAATTTATATTTTGGGGGCGGCATTGGGGCAGATTGTGATAAACGGATCACAGCATCACAGCTAAAGTTTGGCAAAGGTACGGTACTGCCAATCAAACTGATACGGCAGGATTATATTTATTATGAAGCGGCGCCAATGGAACCGGCAATTGAGATGCTGTCAGAAGAAATGGAACAAGCTGCATTAGAGCGGATGCAGGCAGATATGACAGAAGGCGCGGTAGACCAATGGCGCAGCAGTTTTGCGCAGCCGGATGGCGCATTACAGCTTACGCTGTATGCTTCCTGCACCGAAGATATTGCGCGGGAGGTTTCGGAAGAAGGCGCAACCTTGCCGGAAAAACCACAGGATACAGATGATGCTGCACAATAGCTTATCAACTCTTTTTGCAGACAAAATAAATTTGAATATTTATGTTGACAAGGAATTATCAGTTGTTTTATGGCTGATGATTCCTTGCTTTTTGCTGTTTATCATAGATTTATTGCATTTGCTGAAATTTTTTTTATTTCAGGTGTCACAAAACGCGTCCGTCAAACGTTATATATAATAGGGGGAAAAATATCCGTTTCATCTTTTTTCGTGTGGTACGGTACGATTGAAATAAAGAATATCATATTCATAAATTATTTGTTAATATAATATTGACAATTCAAAATAATCATGTTATCATAAACATACAAAGTTTGATACGATTTGACATGAAAGGGGGAATGTCCATGATTGTACAAAAATAATTGCAAGGGGATGAATCTTATAAACCATGTTTTTATTGCATGAATAAGAAAATCCACATAAAACCGAAAGGCTGGACACCTTGCCGCGAAAAGCGGCACCCGGATTCATGTGGATAATAGTATTATAACATTTGCAATGTGCGTTTGTAAAGCAGTTTTTTGTAAAAAACGGCATTTGCATATATTATATGCTGGCGACAAAAACAAAATCCTTGCATTCGGAAGAAAGTCCAAGTTTTACGAAATAGCAAAGTTTTTCCTGAAAGAATGTGGTGATATATTGTTAACGAAGAAAAAGCCAATCGCGATTGCTGTTATCGTGCTCGCAGTGCTTGTAATAGCAATTTCTATATTTATGGTTACTCAAAACAAAGCAAAACAGCCGATATTGGAATTGGCGGAACGATATTGGACGCTTTTGGAAAACGGAAAATATAATGATGCGATTAAGATGTTATATTTTAAGCCCGAATGCGAACATTACCGACAGCTTACATTGGATACTTATCCAAAACAAAGGGTAACTGATTTCAAAATCACAAATATCACCAAAGTGAATGATCGGTTGTATGAAATTGATATGGAACTTGATATTTTCGGTTGGAAAAAGAAGGAAATTACTACCAATTATGTCGCCTATATTGATCAGGCATGGGCATACATTTTGAATTGTGAGGATGTACCTGATTCCATTCATAAGTATGATAACGATGATGATGACCATATTATTTTTGATTCACCATACCAGGAATAATGAATATATTACATATAATAGTGCTTTTGGGCGCAGTGATTTCAAATCAGGGATACAGCAATTTTACACAACAAAAGCCTGCTGACTATCCATACATCACGATTACAACCACAACTTATGTTGACGAAATTCAGACAGAAACAGTAAACACGAATATGGAAAGTGCCTGTCTTGTCTATGACTTATCACAAAAACAGTTAGAAGAAAAGGGTGCTGCTCCTTATACTTCTATGTATCCGCTAACCTGTTTTTCAAAGAAAAGCGGAGAATTTTTTTATAGTGCGCTTAGCCAAAAAGGTGATCAACTATATGGCATTCAATCGGGAATACCAACACAATTGACAACACAGTTATGTGCATTAAATCATATGTTTCAATGTAATGACAAGCTATTTTTAAGCGCAAAATATCTTGAGCATTATTGTATTGAGCCTGTTCTTTTTGATTTGTCCAGCAAACAAATCAAAAAATTATTTCCTGATGTAAAAGATGATCGATTTACGGGGTGTGCTACGTGCGATCCGGCAGAAAATTTAGTATATTTCTCTTATTATTCAAATTATGAAATGCGGAAGCAAAATCTTATCTTTAATGATAAGCGACATACAGAAGAAGAAAATGTATATCCTGATGCGGCACCTTCTAATATTTGCGCAATTGATATGGAAACAGAAACAATAAAACAAGTTTACACAACACCAGATTATATTTGGGGACTGGCTGTTTCAGGGAAAACCCTTTATTATGTTGGTTCAAAAAGTGGAGGAAGCCCGGTTAAAGATCGGATTTGTTATAAAGTGGATTTAGAATCCGGGCAAAAGGAGGTGTTGGATACTTCTGTTAATATTTCGAGCGATATGGCAGTTTGGAATGATGTTTTATATTGTATTGGTCATAAAGATGAAATTCGAGGTGTATATGCAATTGACCTTGCAACAGAAAATACCACTTTGATTTATACTGCTAATGAGGGAACATATATCAATGGGCTTTATCTGAATTATTAAAATTCACTTATTATTTGCAAAGTGCATTTTAATGCGGAAAAGAAATTTTAGTGAAATGATATGACAGGGTGGTGGACACATTGAGAATATTCATTAAAGTGGACTTCAAAAAAGCAGGATTAAAAAAACGTTTTGTGATTCCGTTCACTGTATTATGTCTTGCTTTAGCGATTTCTATTGGATTGAACGTTCATCAGCACAAACGAGAAATGCTTTACCGGCGGCTTCCTACAGAACATGGTGATGAGGTTGGGCTTTGGTTAAACTGTCAGCGGGAATCATATGATACAGAAGATATTATCGCAGATTACAGCTGGACTGTATATAATCGACCAAGGGGAATTGCGGTAACCGACGAAGAATATTTGACAGATAAAACTATGGGAGAAGCAATCGACTTTGAAAGCGTGACATTCTTGATGCGAAAAGGGACAAAGATTATACAAATGTGTAACCTGGCTTCTACATTATCAAAAACGTTTGAAGAACATAGCTTTTTTCGGATTCACCCTGAATATTTCACATTATTGTCCAAGCAAACGGCTGGAGATGGACGCGAAATCTGGTTTGAATATATTGTATATGTATTTGATAGATATGATGCCAGGCGTGCTATCATGGAAGCAAAAAAGCTGCAAAAAATGCTGGAGAATCCGACATCAAACCATCTGGTAGCAGTTGCGGGCGCACCGAAAAAATAACGGCTGGGATATGAAGAAATGCGCGTCAAACCAAAAGGCAGGCGCGCATTTTCTGGTATACGATTGTGATTTGATAGGAGGTTCCATATGAAGTTTAAAAAAGTATTGGTATCCCTGATATGTATGGCATCTGTGTTTGTTTTGCAGGCTGATGCAGTCTATGCTGATACGAATTTTTTGGTAAACAACGCCAAAGAATATGCGGATGTTTTGGCTTCAGAGGAAGATATTATGGCATTTGCAAATGGTCTGTTTAATCACAATGGTTTGCCGTCTGTTTCTGCTGAACAGGTCGATTGGAATAAAGCATATAAAATCTATGTGGATGAAAGCGATATTTTTGCGACTGGACAATTAAAAGAGGAACAATTACCTTTACAAGCAGGATATATATGGTGCCTGACAATCGAAAACCAGGGAAAAGTTGCGCGGCTGACGGTTACAACACGCAATCCACTGCCGCAGAATGTTGTTGATGAAGGGATTTTCACACAGGAAGAAGTGGATCAGTATAATGCAGAAAAGGCAGGAACCTGGGGCGTATCAGAAGGTGTATTACAGGATGCCGAAAGCGCACATACACTGGAACACCTGATGCAGGATATTGATAAAGCAGGCATTTCTGAAGAATCCAGCATATACCTGGTTGGCGGTACGCCAAGAATCCGTTCGCTTTTTGCTGTTACATTTGATAAGCAGGGACAATCTGATCAGGTCGTCCTATTAGATCCTCAAAAATGGATGAGTTTTCTTTCCGATGCATCAGCCGCAGATTCTGATATTCCTGTATTTGGATTTGAGGAATTTGCAAAGCTGCTTGATGCGCCTAAATATACAGATGATGAAAACGGCGGTGGCATAATAGGGGATGTGAAAAAAGCACCTACAAATGCAAAATACGCAATGTGGATCATCTTTGGCTTGTTCTTTTTATTCATGATAGGTATCGGAGTACGGAAAGCAATAAGGATTTTGCATAAAAACTGATGGATTTAGCTGATTCCATTTGCTTTTTGAAAAAAATGCGCGTTAAGCCGGAAGGCTGGCGCGCATTTTCTGCCGTATATTTGTAATGATTTTTGTTTTATTCCTTGATATTTACAGCAAATCCCGTGAATAGGTGGTTTGATGTTTTTTATATCATGAATAAAGAAATTAAAGAAAGTTTGTGCATATTGACAAGAAAGAATGGAAGCTGTAAACGATAAATGTTACCGTTATGTATCCAGTGTATGTTATACTGTTTACAACGCAATTGGAATTGCGGGGACAATTTGCCTGCCAAAATGAACAAAATATACATTCAGAAAAGATTAACGCATATTTTTTCTTTGTTTAAAAGTTCAGAATATAAAAAACAAACCATAAAGAAACTTTTTTTGCGATAGCGCGTTGATATGGATGATCTGTCGAATATCCCTTGTTTTTGCTATGGCATGTATGTTATAATAAGCCTGCGGATATGGCAGTTTGCCAGATTGCCCGAAATATAACTATGTCGCAATATAAATGTTGAAGGTGATATGTAAAAAACGATTATAAGACCTTAATTGTATAAATTCTGCTGTATTTATGGTTTTATTTCTGAAAACAGAGGCAAAACAGCATTGTAATAAGATAATTTTTGACAGGAGAGAGCCAATTCTTAATTGATAATAAATGTCAGAATATTTGTTTTGGATGGATATTTGCAATATATTAGAAAAGCGCGAGTGGAAATGTATTTGCACAGATTATATTGCCAGATGATATCCAGCCAAGGCTTACCGTTTGGGATATTTACAGCCATGGCAGGCAATAAAACAAATGAATAAAAAAGCAGACATATTTGTTGATTAAGACACGTAATGTGACAGGCATCTGTATGCAGGGGCTGCCGCGAATGCTCAAAAAGCGTTGCAAATATGAATGCAATAAAGGTGCTTGTGGCAATAAAAGCACTGAATTAAGCAATCCGCGATAAACTTATCGCGTTACCAAACCAGGCATATGAATGGCTGCTTGAAAAAGGGGGAGAAAGACATAGCCTGGGACATATAAGTTTTGTTATTTTATAGGGAGGTTTATAAAATGCTGAAAAAATTATTAGAACACATCAGCATCCCAACACCCAAACATTTGAAGCCGGAATCCAAACAGCGGCGCCTAATGCGCCGTTATCTGGCAGTGGTTTTATGTGGATGTATGATGGTACCAACAATTGGGTCTATCGCTATGGCGACGGATGATATGGCATCTGTGTGCCCAAATCATCAGGATCATGATGAAAACTGCGGTTATGATGCGAACGGGATATGCGGTCATGTATGCCCGGAATGCACAATTGTTGCCGGTGCGCAGGAAGAGGTTTCCTCAGAAGAACCACAGGAAGCACAGGATATGAATGGTACTGATGTGGAAAACAATAATACTGATGATGCGGAAATAAAAGATGCCGATAATACCAGTTCGGATACAGAAACTGGTGAGGCGGGCACACTGGATAATACTGATACTGACGCGGATGGTGAAACATCTGAAGATGGGAAGCCTGCGGCACCATCAATTATTCAAATAAAACCAGATGATTCTTATGAGCCGGAAACATTAACCATTCCCAATGCACCACAAAGAACCATATTTGCGCTGGCTGAGGGCGCGGAAAGCCCCTATGATTTGGCATATTTCACAAGTGGCGTAACTGTTGATGAGTATTCATATAAGAGTAACTCATATAAGCCAGCCATAGAGGTGCAAAAAATTGTTGAAAAGATAAAGCAGGATGAAAATACAACTGAAACGGAAGTTTATTCTTCTGAAAATCCAGTCGAAAATTTCAAATTAACCCCTCAGGCAGGTGCAGCATATACAATCACATATCATGCTTATGTTGATGTAGTAAATCCTGATAAGGATTCATCGCAGGAAGAGGAATCTCAGTTAAAGGTAAGGCTGGCAGAAGGGCCCTTTACTCAAGAAGTTACTGTGCTTTCACAAGGTGATAGGGTATCGTCTTTTGCCGATTTGAAAGCGAAAATCAACTCTGACAACAAAGAAGTAACACTGACGTTAACGAATGATATTTCTGATGCTGAACCTCTTACTATAAGCGAAAAAAATGTTACACTAAACCTGAATGGATACAGCATTACAAACGATTCATCAAAGTTTGACAAAGAGAAAGATAACATTTTTTCAGTAGAGGGAAAACTGACCATTGTTGACCAGAAAACTGGTGATTCAAATACTGTCGGCAAAATCCTAGGTGACGGTGTTAATAATGCCATTTCTGTAGAAAGCAATGGCATGTTAGACCTTCAAGGTGGTATCATTACAACTCGAAACAGCAACCGCGCTATTTTCATTTCTGAAAATGCCTCGTTTTATATGCGTGATGGTGTTATCAGCGGAAACAAGAATCAGGTAGCCAAAGGTGGCGGCGTGTTTGTCAACGGTGGCACAATGGAAATGACCGGCGGCGCTATCTTGGATAATGCAGCAATCAACACTGTAAGCACGTGGGGTACCATAACGGTGGCGCAAGGCGGCGGCATTTATGTCCAAAAGGATGGCAGGCTTACCGTGAGTGGCGGCAAAATTTCAGGCAATGCTGCAACAAATGGCGGCGGCATTTATGCGGAAACCACGGGAAGTGTTACCATTAATGGTGGTGAAATTTCAAACAATACTGCAACCAACGGCGGTGGCGTCTGTGTAAATGATGGCTGCATAATTACTATGAATGGCGGCGAGATTTCCGGTAACACGGCAATGCAAAGCGGCGGAGGTATCCATGGTAAAAACAGCGGCCCTGCCGGTGAAATAATTATCAACATAGACGGTGGCAAAATTGCAGGCAATAAAGCGCTTGGAAATACAGAACCTGATGATGCCCGTGTTGGCGGCGGCGGTATCTTCTTGCAGTGGTATAATGGCTGGGCCAACGATAATAACAAATTGAATCTTAGTGGTGGTGAAATTTCTGGCAATATGGCGACAGCCCGAGGTGGCGGTATTTATACTACTGGTGATTTTACAATGACAGGAGGCACAATCACAGGAAATACTGCTGAAAAACATGAAGGCGGCGGCATCTTCTATTTTGGGCTTGCAAGTCAAGGCAGACAAGGGTTGATAACCGGTGGTACAATATCCAATAACCATACAACGACTGAAGTTGATCTTGGCGGTGGCGGTATCTTTGTCAATAAGGATGCCAAAATGCATATTAAAAACGCTTTGATTACAGGAAATACAGCTGATGGTTTAGGCGGCGGTGTAGCGGGTTGTATTCATGGCGAAAATTCACTGCTTGCTGTTGATGGCGCTGCAATCTTTGCCAATACAGCGAACAATAGCACTGATGCGCATAGCCAAAAGCTTGGAAGTGCTGGGAGCGAATATTATGCGGATGGGTATGAAATATGGCAGGACTTCCAAAGTAAGCTTGACTCGTTTGAAGATTACTTCTGTGCAGGTGATACGAAAGTATATGATAAGATGCTCGGCGGCGGCAGTGAAAACTGGTCAGGATATAATGATAAGAATCCAGAAGAATTCGCTGTTGAAACCGTTTGGCCAGAGAATGGTTTCTATCATGGTGTTGTTATTTTAGGCGCACATCCGACAGAAACGGCTAAAGCAGAAAATGTTGCAAAGGTTTTCATTCAGGGCAATACCTCCAGCATTCATGGCGGCGGTGTTGGATGCAATGGTGTACTCATTTTCGGTGAAGAAGACAGTCACACTGATATTTATGATGAACTGAAGCTGCAAGCAAAGAAGCAGTATCAGGACAATACGGGAAATCCACTTTCTCTTGAAGAAGGGCAGTTTAAGTTTAGCCTGTATGCGAGCGATGATAATGGAAAAACAGTGAAAAAAGAACTGGCTGATGCAACAAATGATGCAGAAGGGAAGATCCAGTTTGCGGCTGTTTCGCTACAGGATATCATGAATACACAAAAGGATCAAGACAATGGTATCTATACGCTCTATATGAGGGAAGTGGCGGGGCGTATCAATGGTACTGCGTATGATGACACTGTTTATACCATCACAATAACAACAGAAGAAATCACAGATGCTACAACGACACATCATAAGATTACGGATATCGCTGTTTCGCCCGAATTGAAAACGCCAACCACATCTGACGGTGATGTGCAACCCGAAGCGGCAGATTCGGCTGACCACAACGAGCAAGCAGGCTGGATGGTAACAAAAGACATACCAGCAACATGGAGCAATCAAGATGTTTTCTTTACATTCACAAATACTGTTGAGCATACAGGTTTATCCATTGAGAAGAAATGGGAAGGAACGACTCAAGATGTAGAGAACAACTTAAAAGCCCATGTACAGCTTTATCGTGCGGAACAAAAAACATGGAATGGATATCCGCTGGTAAACCAGGATAATGAACCTGTGTATGAAACCGAAAAGCCGATAGAGGGTAAAACCGCCGAAATGGCTGATGGAAAATGGCAGTGTGCATTTGAGAATTTGCCGTCCCATGACGCCAAAACAGGTGCAGCCTATCGTTATTCTATCAAAGAAACGCATATTACCAGCACAGATGAGTTCGCATCACTGCTGAACTTTATCAACGCGCAAAGAATTGCTGTGGGTGCACCAGAAGTTGATGCACTTTATCAGAAGAATGCCGAAGGCGAATATCAACAAGTCGGAGAAAGCTTAACATTTGACGATGCTGGTTATTGTGAGATTTTCAGCAGCACTGGTGAAAAATTAGGTGCGTTTGCTTCTGTTGCAAAGGCAGGAGAAAATACATCTGTTGCGCTGACCAATACTTGGTCAACTGGTGCATATGAATTTTCGGTTTATAAAGTGGATGCAGAAAATCCGGAAAAATATTTACCAGGTGCAACATTTACACTATCTAAAGATGGCGAGGTAATACGGACACAAACAACACCAGAAGCAGACCCGGAAAAACCAGATATCCTTGCAGGTACTGTTACATTTAAATATCTGGAGGCTGGCACGTATACATTAACGGAAACAAAAGCCCCGGAGAATTATCAGGCAGTTAGTACAACATGGACTGTCACCATTGATGATAAGGGAACTGTTACCATTATTGATGCGGCAGGCAATGTGGTTGATTCGGATTGGAACAGCACAGATAAAATCTTGACTGTAAAAAATACACCAGTGAAAGGTCAGATTACCATTACCAAGCAACTCAAGGACGCTGCTGGAAATCAGATACTTGCAGATGCGGATAAAACTTTTACATTCAAGATTACAAGAAATATGCCGATGCCGATTGCGGAGGGCAGCCTTGATGAACAAAATCAAGATGCAAATACGGAAGATTCAACGAATCTCCCAGCATTGACAGATCCGCTGCCAGGTTTGGCAGAAATCACTGTGACTGAGGGCAATACAGAAGATACTGGTGCTGATACAGATGAAACAGTGACTGATGAAACAAAGCTGATTCAGTGGAATGAAGCGGAAGACGGCACGATGACAGTTTCTGTTATCGTAAAGAAGGGCGTCAGTGAAGGCGTTATCACAGTTACAGATATGCCTTGTGATGCTTATACCATTGAAGAAGTGTCCAAAGATACTGTACCCGGCTACACATGGTCAAAGGTTACTTTTGATGGTGCTGTTACGCCAATTGAAGCAGAAAACAAAGTCCTGTTTACAATTGGGCAAAGTGCGGACAATACCGCGCCAGCGGTTGTCATTACTGCGACCAATATCTACACTGAAAATGAAAAACCCAAATCACCTGCACCATTAACAATCAGCAAAACTGTTGTTGACCAAAACAATCAGGCGATTGCAGGCGATACAACACCATTCCAGTTTACCGTCACTTTTGCAGCCGGTACTGACCTGACAAATGCCCGCATAAAAGTTGCTGGCCAAGAGGAAACCGCAGTCGAGCTGAATGCGGAAAATCAATTGGCATTTACATTAACACACGGGCAGCAGGCTGTTATCAGTGGCTTGCCGATTGGCACAACGTATACCGTAACAGAAGAAAATGCAAATGGTTATACACTGGATAAAGTAGATGTTTTGGCAGGCGCAACCGTCAGCCAAACCAATCCAGTGGAAGGTACAATTTCAGAGAATGCGGCAACTGTTGCGTTTACAAACAAAAAGACACCTGAAACTGGTTCAGAGTTTGGCAACTTGCTGATCAGCAAAGTGGTCAGCGGCAACCGCAGCAGTACCCAGCGTGATTTTACCTTTACATTAACCCTGCGCAATGCAGATGGTACACCATATACTGGCGTATATACACGCAATAATGGTGTACAGGGTAATATTACAAATGGGACAGCAACATTCTTACTGCGCCATGGTGAATCAGTCAGTGTTTCGGGCTTGCCGGTCGGTACCACATACACGGTAACTGAAAACGCGGAGGATTACAGTGCAACCATAACCGATGGCAATGGCAATACCATATCCGGTTCGGGAACCATTACCGTAGGGGCAAATACTGTTGCCTTTGATAACTATCGCAGCGGCGGTGGCGGTGGCGGCGGCGGACGCCGTCCGACCCCGGATACAGAAATTAATGAACCGCCAACCCCACAGGTTTATTATCCAGGGGAAGAACCTGACCCGAATGAACCAGACAGCCCGGAAGAAATTACAATCATGGAAGACGATGTACCACAAAGCTATATCAAAACTTGGGATCCGGAAAATGAAGAATATGTTTATCTTCCGGAGGAACCAACGCCGCTTGCACCAATGACCCCAACACCAATCCCAACACCATTGGCACGGCTGGATACAACCCCAAAAACCGATGATCCCAATCATCCATGGTTCTGGCTTGGCATCTGCTTTGCATCTGCCCTTGGCATTGGGCTGCTGAAGCCCCGCAAAAAACACGAGGAAGAATAAACCCCATATTTTAACGCAGATATATGCTGCAAAGAAAATATATTGCCGGTAAGCATCAAACCCTATGCTTACCGGCATTTTTTCGACTGCGAATATCTGCTATATCATATTCTCTCATTCGCTGAAAGTAAATTGTTTTACAGAAAATTATTGTATATGAAAAAAAGCCCGCCAGCAGTGAGCTGGCGCGGCTTTTATTAGATTTACCGCTTAAAGCTGGACGGCGTCCGTAATGATGTGCTGCTTATAAGCGGCACTGCCGCCATAAGGCTGCGCCACCAATTGCACAAGCGCATAATAGGTATGCCCTTTTTGACTGGGCAGCGGAATGCTGCCAGAATGACTGACTGCACCGCTGATTGTAGCGCCTGAAAACTTTTCATGCCCGCCCGTTGTCCGGTCATATAGGGTTATGCTTTCAACCCCGATTTTGGAGCAACTGGCGTTGGTACCAATGTTAAATTTTACGCAAAGATTTGTGCCGCTTTTTGTTAAGCTGGCAGTTCCGGTACGAATCTGAAAATTGTTTTGCGGCTGGATAATATCCGGCGTTGCCGCCAAAGCGGAAAAGTTCATCGCAAACGCTGCACAAAGCAGCAAGGTAATCATTTTTCTGAATTTTTTCAACATTATTTATTCCTCCTCGTAAATTGAGTCGATGATTTGTTTCAATTCGTCCATGGAAATGTGCCCCCAAAAATCATATGAGCGGTCGCCAATAATAGCAATCGCACCAACCGTATCAAGGTTATAGTTTAAATAGTAAGTTGCCCCGTTCTTGTGGTATTCTTCAATAGGACGGTAATCTTTTTCAATCATGCCAAGGTCTTCACCCTGGTTATAATGGCAAGATTTGATCCCTAAAATATGGTTTCCTGAATGGTATTCAGCGAAAACGTCAACAGAATTATCATCACTGTCTGTAATTGCCTGAACGCGAACCTGCACGAACCTGTCTGGTACCCATTTGGGGAGCAATTTTGCACTTACACCATAACGTTCTGCCACTTCGTGAATTGTCCCGGTTTCTTCAATTGTTTGAATTGGGCTTGGTACGTCCAAAGGCTGCGCACAAGTATTGGGGAGCAATACCATTCTTGCTTCTTCGATTTTCGTCCGTGATTCCAGCGCCCAACGAGCGCACTTATGGCGCTCTTCAATTTCCTCCTTTGTCATTTCCCCTGCCAGATACATTTTTTGTTCTTCCAGTGTCGGGTCCAAGCCAAAGTCGGTATAAATGACGCCGTCATCAAAGAAAGCCGTGTTCCCGTCTTCTGACGCGCGGTAGTCCGAGTGGGAATTTGAACGGATTCGCAAAACGCTTTGCCCCCATTCTACAATCAAATCCATATTACTGGAAGCAAATGTGAACATAGTCAGCGTGCATAAAATCAATACCGCAGCGATAATAGCTCGGATGGTTTTCCGAAAATACCGGCGGCGGCGCACCGATACTTTTTCAACCGGCGTCGGCGGCGGCATAAAGATTTCCTTATGCTGCTGCTGAAAGGCTTTTAATGAGGCTTCCGCATTAAACGCTATTTGTTGGGATGGCGCATCTTGGATTGACCACAAATATTCATCTGCCAGTTTTGAAGCAGCCTGTCCGTTGTCCGCACCGCATAATTTATCCAGCACATCAAAAGTTTTGCGTTGTTCTTCTGTCATTTGTGCCAGTTCTTCGGGTGTGAAAATTTCATCATAATCAGGCAGGCTAAATTGCCTGGCGTTTTGGTTTTTGTTTTTCAAATCAGCAACCCTCCATGATATCAGACATTTTTTCCTGCCTTTCGTAAAAAACGCAGTAGGGGAACAGGCATCATTCTTCCTCCAGCAGCTTTGCACAGCGGCGTTTGGCACGGCTTATCCGTTTCCGGCAGGCTGTGCTGCTGATTTGCAGCCGGGCAGCGATTTCATCCGGGCTTAGCCCTTGTTCATATCGCAGCGATAGCAGCTCCCGATCATCATCAGGCAGGTCTTTGAGGATTATTTTTCTGACCAGAGGCATTTCCTGCTGTACAGGTTCAGTTTTAACCATTTCAAGCGGGATTTCCGGGTGAGCAGTTAATTTGCGCCATTCATCAATTGCACGCCGTTTTAATATGGAAAACAGCCAAGTTTGCGGCGAATCGTAGGTTATAATGATTTCAATATGCGCCCACAGTGCCAGATATGCTTCGTTGACGATTTCATGTGCGATATCTGGATTATGCACGATTGCATTCGCAAGGCGGAATAACTGCTCACTATGGTTCAGATACATCTCCTCAAAAAAACGGGTTTTATTTTGTCGCTCCTGCGTCAAGCTAACCCTTCCTTTCTGTCGATAACGATCCTGGTTCTTCTAGTGCTTCCAAAATAGAAATGAATCTTTTCAGTTCTGCACTTTTCAGGTTGCTGTTTGCCAGCAGTTTTGCAGCCCGCAACACCAACTGATCCTGCTGTTCACAAAAATGATTGCCAAAATTACAGCCAAGCAAGCTGTCTGCGCTTACAGAAAGTGCCATACAAATATTCACAAGGGTAGACAGGCTGATATGTTCCCCAGATTCAATATGGCTGATATGCTGTGGGGTAACACCTATTTTTTCAGCTAGTTGATTTTGTTTTAATCCAGCTTTTATTCTGAACCGGCGAATATTTCGACCAATCTCTGCATAGTTGAGATTTGATTCCATACAATATCCATCCTTTTTTGAGTGCTGGTTTTATTTTAACCTTTTTTTACTCTGAATAGAATGGACTATTGAAGCAATTCTGCCGCTATAGTTTAATTATAAAAGAAATTTTAGTATATTGCAACAGAAATAATGTAATTAGAGATTATTCTTTTATAAAGTTATATGGAATTTTCACAACATATTGAAACTGAAACAAATTATTTACAGTCAATTTGTTTACCCTCTATTATATAACACGTTTGAGAACCCGATTTGTGACACCCGGAAACGAAAAAAAATTTTTATTTTTTTAGGGTCACAAAATGCCTTGTCAAACGTGTATATATATAGGGGAGGAAAAACACCGGTTCATTCTTTTTTGAGTGCTACATTTTTAGATTGATTCCGCCGTGATATCCTCCCCTGCCTTACCAACCATTTGGGACGCCCCGCCAGGCAAAGGCGCCGCTTCCCGTTCTCCCCCGAAAGGATTTTGCCGGGGAGCACTGCAAAATGCTTTGGCCAAACGTTTATAGATAGGGACGGAAAAAAACACCAGTCCATTCTTTTTCGAGTGCCGTGTTTTAGATTGGCTTCTGATATCCTTCCCTATCAAACGGTTGGCCATGGCAAGCGGTTATGAAGCAAAAATATTTTTAAATGCAATATTGACAATTAGAAATATTCGTGCTATCATAAAACTACAAAGTTTGATATGATTTTACACGAAAGGGGGAATGTCCATGACTGTGCAAAAATAATCGCAAGGGGTGAATTTTATAAAACCATGTTTTTATTGCAGGAATAAGAAAATCCACATAAAACCGAAAGGCGGAGAACCTTGCCGCGAAAGCGGCACCCGGATTCATGTGGATAACAGTAGTATAACATTTGCAATGTGGGTTTGTAAAGCAGTTCTTTGCAAAAAAGCGGACGTTTGCATATGTTATATACTGGCAACAAAAACAGAACCCTTGCATTCGGTAGGAAGTCCAAATTTTACGGAATGACAAAGGAGAGTTTAAGTATGACAAAGTATAAGAAACTTGGTAGCTTCGTATTAGCAGGCTGTATGGCGGTATCCTCGCTGGCAATGTCAGCAGGCGCGGTTGATGTGAATGAAGAAACCGCTTCCGAACCGCAGGCATTGTCCGAATTTGCAGGCGAAACCATCAAGTGCAAAGTTGTCACAATTGAAACTGATGGCACATCTTCCGAAAAAATTGTTGATGTTGCAATTCCAGAAGGTGCTACATCTGAACAAGCAAAGGATATCATCGCATCCTCTACAGATACTGGCAGCAATGAGGGTATTTCAGCTTTCGCTTCATCTTCACCATATACCAAACTTGGCAGCACTAATTATGGCGCTTATATCCCTCTGCAAAGCTCTGCTGAAGGTGGGAGCGTTTTCCCTACAACAGCAATCACTAAGAATTGCATGGGGTTGAAGGTCGTTCTTGCCAATATTCGAAATAATGTTGGCAACCTGAATGTACGGGTGCGTAATGCGGCTATGGTTGGCACCAATGCTTATGATCCGTATTACCTGAATGCATCTACTGATACATCTACTTCAGGTGAAGTCAGCTGCACTGTATTCTTCTGGAACGGTGTAAATCTTGGTCAGGC
This sequence comes from uncultured Butyricicoccus sp., assembly GCA_964017555.1. GTDB lineage: Bacteria > Bacillota > Clostridia > Oscillospirales > Butyricicoccaceae > Butyricicoccus_B. The sequence goes on from CAXHNU010000039.1 coordinate 15,405, forward strand.
AGGCACCGGGAGCGGCGTTCCTTCTTTCCATAAAGGCAACCGGATCACTGTGTATGCCAGTGCTACAAGAAACAGCGGCACAGCAGATGTAAGCGTATATATGTGCAACACTTACGACTAAAATTCTTTCAAGGAGGCTCTTATGAAATCAAAAGCCGGAAAAATCATCTCTAGCGTTCTGGTCTGCACCAGTTTTGCAGTTGTATCAGCGCAAGCCGCAAACACGCCTGAACCTGCCAATGTATGGGCAGGCACCCTGTATGCCGAAGGCAATTTAGGGTGCATTATGAAAAGTGCTGCGGATGTCCGCCTGCCGGTTATTTTATATGAAGGCAATACCTATTTCCCGCTGAGAACCGCCGGGGAATTAACCGGGAAAAATGTCGGTTGGGATGCTGCAACCAAAACCGCATCGTTATCCGGTTCTGTGGAAAAGGTATATCAGACAGACGCAAAAGAATCCGCAATCCCTGAAGATGGGAAACTGTCGGTTTCACAGGATACTGGCATCCAAATTTCAATTGACGGCACAGTATCTGCTTTAAAGGACGCAAACGGCAACCGTGTGTATCCGATTATTTATGCAGATACGACTTATGTTCCGCTCCGCAGCGTCAGTGAATTGACTGGACTGGAAGTCAAATGGACAAAAAATTCCGTCAATGATGAGTTTATTTTCATCCGTACACCACTCACAGAAGCCCAGATCAAGGCTGCCAATGATTATGTCTGGGCACAGGCAGAACACCTTTCAACCTTACACGATCTAGCAAAAGAATTGCGGCAAAAAGATACGCTGACAGAGGATTTGCGCACAAGCACAGTGGAGAAACTTGGCGCGGAAATTGATAAAATGGAAGCGGAAAAATGCCCGGATACGCCTTTGCTGAAAACAACAGATGCAAAACTTCGGGAAATTTTCACAGTGCTTCGTGCAACGGTGGACAAAATGAAAACCGCAAGCCTGGACAGTGTACCCAGCATTGCATCCAATGAGTTCCGATTTGACAACGAGGGACAAGTTTATATGGCGATTATTCAGATGAAAATGTCACTCGACCAAAAAGGGATCATTGAAAAGGGAGATCTTCCGCCATATGATATCAATAATTGAATGTTTCCGATATCATACAAAGTGAGCCCGTCCTTGTGGGATATGAAAGAAAATGCGCGTCAGACCGAAAGGTTGGCGCGTATTTTCTGCTGCAAAGCGATACTGCCCATTTTGCAAACAGTATTTTGCGGCGGAAAAGAAATTTTGGTGAAATAAGAATAGCGATTTCCTGCATCTTGTGGTATAGTAGTAACAGTGAATTTCATCAAGGGGGAAAGGAGGTATTTCACTGATGCAGCAAATACAGCCGCGCAATATTGCGATTAGCATTATTTTAAGCATTGTGACCTGTGGCATTTACTCGATTTATTGGTTTGTTTGCATGACCAATGAAGTCAACGCGCTGGCGAACCCGCCAAAGCAGACTTCCGGCGGCATTGCGTTCCTGCTTACCGTAATTACCTGTAATATATATGGGTTATATTGGGCATATAACATGGGGCAAAACCTTGACATTGCAGCATCCCAACGCGGGCAAATGGTGCAGAACCGAGGCGTTTTATACTTGATTTTGCAGCTTGTCGTCCCGGTTGTCGCCTATGCGCTGATGCAGGACACAATAAACCAGCTCATAGACGCAAAAACATATTAACCGCAAAAGCAGTTTCCTTTTTCCGATGGATAGGAAGCTGTTTTTTTATTGCCAAACAAACTGGCATGATAAAAAGTTATGAAACTGGCAATTTACGCAATGCCATAAGGCTGGTACAATAAGGACGTTCAAAAAATGATGAAAGCAGGCGATTGTTTTGACCAAACAAAATACACGGACGCTTGTGCTTGCCGCGCTGCTGGCGGCGTTCACAACGGTCGCAACCATGATGATCCGTATCCCAACCCCAACAATGGGCTATATCCATTTAGGCGACGGCTTGGTGCTCTTATGCGGTATTTTAGCAGGCCCCGGCATTGGCGCCATTGCGGCAGGCATCGGCTCAATGCTGGCGGATGTTTTTTCCGGTTATATGGCATGGGCGCCGGCAACGTTTATCATCAAAGCGGCAACGGCGTTCATCGGCGGTATGATTTTCCATAAACTGCATCATACATTCGCTGTACCGGTGCGCACCGTGCTGGCAGGCATCCCGGCAGAAGCCGTGATGGTGCTGGGATATTATGCGTATGAAGTCGGCTTAGCCATGGCAGGCGGCAGCGCCTGGCAGGCGGCAGCAATTGCAACAGCAGCCGGTGTACCATTTAACATTGTGCAGGGGGCAGCCGGGCTGATTGTTTCTGTGGTATTGCTGCCGGTTCTGTCCAAAGCAAGCCGGGAACTGGATCACCGTATCCAGGCATAGAAAAGGGAAAAAGATTGGACATCCGGCTGTGTATGTGATATGCTTTTGGAGCAGAAAGGATTTGATTCATCATGCACAGCCGGCTTCCGCCGACACAAATGTCTGAATCCTTCCGGATGGGGGCATTGCTTGCTGTTACAGGCGGTTTTTTTGATGTTTATACTTATTTATGCCGCGGCAAGGTATTTGCAAATGCACAAACCGGCAATATGGTACTGCTTGGCATCAGCGTGTCCCAAGGGCAATGGCTAGCCGCGCTGCAATATCTTTTGCCGATTGCTGCATTTGCCATTGGCATTGCCATGGCAGAATGGCTGAAAGCAAAGCCACATGGAAGGCATATCCATTGGCGGCAAACGGTGCTTTTACTCGAAATACTGCTGGTTATCGTGGCAGCATTCTTGCCGCAGCGTGCCAATGTCGCTGTGAATATTCTGGTATCATTTATTTGTGCCTTGCAGGTGGAAGCTTTCCGCAAGGTGCGGGGCAGCGCATTTGCAACAACCATGTGTACAGGCAATTTGCGTTCTGCTACAGAACAGATGATGCGGTGGCATTTTGACAAAGACCCTGCGGCGCTGTCACGGGCACTGCGATATTTTGCGGTGATTGCTTATTTTATCTTGGGAGCAGCCCTTGGCGCAGTATTTTCCTTATGGCTTCATGAAAAAGCAATTTTATTGTCATGTTTACCACTCGGCACAGCATTTTTACTGATGTTCCATGAAAAAACAAAATAAAAAATGGAGGGACTTGAACCCTCCATTTTTTTGCACATATTTATGCGGATTTTAATCTGTTTCTTCGTCAGCCCCGCCGCGTTCGAGTGCAAGTTTCATCAGGGCAAACTGGCAGTCTGCTGGCGGTTCGCCTTCTGCGCGTTCTGGGCGTTCTAATTCGCCATGTTTATCATGCACCCGTGATTTTGTATTGTCCTCCAGTGCCAGCCGCAATATTTCATGAATCCGTTGGATGGCTGCCTGATCCCGCACAGGGCAGGCAACTTCAATCCGTTTTTCGGTATTCCGTGTCATTAAATCGGCAGAACCGATATAAACTTGTTCGTCCTCACCGACACCAAAACATAAAATACGGGAATGCTCTAAAAACCGTCCAACAATAGAACGGATCCGGATATTTTCGGTTTTGCCTTTGATGCCAGGCATTAGGCAGCAAATCCCACGAATGACCAATTCAATTGGCACACCAGCACAGGACGCCGCAGAAAGCCGGTCGATAAAATCACGGTCGGTGAGTGAATTAAATTTCATCACAATGCGGCAAGGCAAGCCTTGCTGTGCCTTGGCAATTTCGCCATCAATCAGCCGCAGTACAGCGGGTTTGAAAATATTTGGTGAAATCAGCAGGCATTTGCTGTCCATTGGGGCAACGCCCAGCGCCATATCATGGAAAAATTCCGCGGCGTCTTCGCCAATTTCTGTATCTGCTGTGATTAAAGATAAATCGGTGTATAAAGCGGCCGTTTTTTCATTATAATTGCCGGTGCCAATCTGGGTGATATATTGAATACCAGCATCAGTTGCTTTTGTGATAAGGCACAGCTTGGAATGGACTTTTAAATCTTCAAACCCATAAATAACTTTACACCCGGATTCTTCTAACCGCTCCGCCCAGTCGATATTGTTTTGTTCATCAAACCGCGCACGCAGTTCCACCAATACGGTAACATCTTTGCCATTTTCAGCCGCTTCGCAAAGATATGCAATCAGTTTGGATTTACGGGCAACCCGATAAATTGTAATCTTGACGGAAACAACCTGTGGGTCACGTGCCGCCTCACGCATCATATTCAGGAATGGCTGCATACTTTCATAGGGGTAATGCAACAAAATATCATGTTCCGCCACTTGTGGCAGGATTGGCTTACTGCTGTCAACCATTGGGGAATTTTGCGGCGTCCAAGGGTCATATTCCAGCCCTGGTGCCTGCGGCAGGTTATCCTCCAGCGCGAACACATACCCAAGGTTCAAGGGCATATCATGGGCATAAACCTGATCCATATCCAGCCCTAACCGGACGCACAACTGATGCAGCACAGGTGCCGGCAGTTTGCCTTGATATTCCAGCCGTACAGGCGCAAGCAGATTACGTTTTTTCAGCAGTTTCTGCATATGCTGCCGGAAATCTGCGTCAATATCAAAGGCTTCGTCATCCGGGCTGATATCCGCATTGCGGGTGACTTTAATCACCGCTTTAGACTGCACATGAAAACCCGTAAACAGCGAAGATACCTTGCCCAAAAGGATATCTTCTGTGAGGATATACCGCAGCCCATCGCCGGGCAGAACCAGAAATGGCGGCAAAGATGGCGGCACAGGCAATAAGCCTAATAAAACCCGTTCTTCAAAGCGCAGACGCACCAGTACATGCAGCCTGCCATTGGGGATATGTGGGAATGGGTGGTGTTGGTCAATGACCTGCGGGGATAAGATGGGTTTTGCCGCATTGCGGTACCATTTATCAACAAAACGTTTATCTTCCGCTTTGAGGTCTTTGCGCGTCAGCCGCTTGACGCCCAATGCGTCCAAATCTTTTTCAATTTGTGCCAGCACTTTATCCCGTCGTTTGGATAAGGGGCCGCAGACTTTGAAAATATGTTCAAGCTGTTCAGCAGCCGTCCAACCGCATTTGTTATCTGGGAAATCGCTGATAGCAGCAATATCTGTCAGTGAACCCACCCGGATCATAAAAAATTCATCCAGGTTTGAAGTGAAAATGGAAACAAATTTCAGTCGTTCAAATAATGGCACAGCGGCATCTTCGGCTTCTTCTAAAACCCGCCGGTTAAATTGCAGCCATGACAGTTCACGGTTTTGGGTATAGCTTGTGTCACGGTCTATTTTGATGTGTAATTTCTTTTTTTTCTTCCCCATGGTGTTCCACTCCTGAAACCAAATTTTTTTTGGAGGAGCGTAAAAGCTCCTCTTTAGTTTAGCAAATCTTTGTCCATATGACCAGTATAAACATAAAAATTTTACACAGATTTTTTATTGGGCATGGAAATGCCGCAGAAAGCGGCTTCGGCGTTCCTGCGGCGGGATTTGTTTTATAATTCGCGCAGCTGCACCGCCGAAAAAAACGGCGCGGCTGGATATTTGACAAAATCAGACCCGTCAAAAAGGGTTCAAAAAAACCACGCGGCGGCGTGGTGACGTCTGCGCCGGCTTACCATTTACTTGACATGGCCGCCGTTTATTTGTCGCTGTGATTGCCTTCGTCTTCAAAGATGAAATCGTCGATATCGGGCGGATCTGGCAGCTGCGGCCGGATAGATACTGAAAAATTCAAGCGCATTGTAAAACACCTCCTTTTTCTAAAAAACTGAATTTTGGGGATATGCACCATTGCCCTGCTCTCCCGCGGGCAGATTGCCATTTTTAAAATGATGAACCAAGTTCATCCGGTGCATTTATATTGTGGCTATATTATAGCACAGATTTAGGTCGAATCCAAGTAAAATTTCTGTGAAATGTATATAAATTTTATCCGCATTTTTTATGCTTCATGCAAAAAAACTGTTTATAATGCGTGACAGATATCCGTCTGTCTGCGGACAAAACCGTCTGCCAAAAGGGTATAAAATACCCCCGCCGCTGCCGATGCAACCCGATTGCGAACCTGCACATAAAGGCAGGTGGGTTTCCTATCGCCGGTTTCTGTGCTTCCAACTTCCGCTTTTGATTCGCGGGAGGCCTGCGCTCCGCCGGAGAAGATTTTTCGGAATCCCGTATAAGAGATGTGGGTTGAAAAAGGGTTGCTGTCGAACAGGGCAGGGGGATTATGCTTAGTTTTCGCCTTTGGGCGGCTCATCATCCTCGAACATATCTTCCACCCGTTCCATCACGATGTCAAAGATACGGTCGGCTTCGGATTCGTCCTCAACGGTTGCCAAAATTTCCTCGCCATCTTCTTCGATGACTTTGAGGATTACTACTTCGGCTTCATCTTCAACGGCAAGGTCAGCCGGGATGAACGCCATATAGGTTTCGCCGTCGACGTCGACGGTGTCAATATGCTGAAATTCTACTTCATTGCCTTCCTCGTCGGTCAGCACAACGTAATCGTTTCCAAATTCTTCACTCATAATTCAGGGAACCTTTCATGCAGCAAGTTTCTTTACCCTTTAAGGATAGTATATTTCCGCAAGGTTTTCAAGCTATTTCTGGTGAAATAAACCGTTTTGTAATCTTTCCCGCGGATACTGCCCGCTTTTGCTTCCCTCATCACGATACACTATGTTATGCAGTTTTGTCAAGCGGCATACCACCAGTTTTTTTACATTTGTTTTCGTGCAATTTTTTTTGCAATTTGGGATTGACAAGCAGCGTTTCCCATGGTATAGTAAATCGGTAAAACAAAGCAGGGCAATTCTGCCCTCACCCGCCGCAGCCGCAAACGGGTCAACACTTCCGCACCAAATGGCAAAATTTTGTCATTGCGTGCGCCCATGTGCTGACGGACGGCTTTGCGCCTGCCCGTTTTTTTGTGCTCCGGTGGGCTAAACAAACCTATATATTACCATTACAGGAGGTGCTTTCGCATTAGCAGCATGGAACATCAGATCAATGAAGAAATCCGCGACAAAGAAGTCCGCCTGATTGCAGATAATGGCGAACAACTCGGCATTGTATCGGCAAAAGAGGCGCTTGATATCGCTATCCAAAAAGGGATGGACTTGGTAAAAATCGCGCCGCAGGCGCAGCCCCCAGTCTGCCGTATTATGGATTATGGCAAATTCCGCTTCGAGCAGGCCAAGCGTGAGAAAGAAGCCCGCAAAAACCAGCGCGTCGTGGAAATCAAAGAGATCCGCTTAACCCCAGGCATTGACGTGGGCGACCTGAACACAAAGGTGAAAAATGCCTGCAAATTCCTGAAGGGCGGCGATAAGGTCAAGGTTTCCGTCCGTTTCCGCGGGCGTGAAGTGACCCATTCTTCTCTCGGTCTGGATCTGCTCCAGCGCTTTGCGGAAATGTGCGCCGAGGTAGGTACGGTAGAGAAGAACCCCAAGCTGGAAGGTCGTCAGATGCATATGTTCCTGGCGCCCCGCAAGGATAAGTAACACAAACACCAAACGATAAAGCGTGTCCAAAGGCTCTTTGCCTTTTGGGCAGATGAGAGGAGTCAACCCAACTATGCCTAAGATTAAAACGCACAGCGGTGCGAAAAAAAGGTTTTCTGTTTCTAAAACCGGCAAGATCAAGCGTGCCCATGTTGGACGCCGCCATATCCTGACCAAAAAGAACACCAAGCGCCTGCGCCATCTCCGCAAGGAAGGCTTTGCCGACAGCACCAATGTCGCACAGGTAAAGCGCCTGATCCCTTATATGTAAATTGAAGTTTTGGAGGTTTTGACAGATGGCAAGAGTTAAAGGCGCAATGATGACGCGCAAAAGAAGAAAGAAGATCCTGAAACGTGCCAAGGGTTATTTTGGCGCAAAATCCACCCATTTTAGAACTGCCAACCAGGCGGTTATGAAATCGCTCAAATATGCTTACATTGGCCGTAAACATAGAAAACGTGATTTCCGCCGTCTGTGGATCACCCGTATTTCGGCAGCCTGCAAACTCAACGGCATGAATTACAGCCGTTTTATGAATGGTCTGAAAAAAGCGGGCATTGAAATCAACCGTAAAATGCTGGCAGAGCTTGCTGTAAGCGATGCTGCTGCATTTACAGCCCTCACCGAAAAGGCAAAAGCAGCACTTTAATGCAAAAAACAAAAATTTAGGGCAATAAAGTCCCGCAGAAGGTTTTGTAAACTTGACCTTCTGCGGGATTTTTTTCAGCTTTTGATAAAAGTGCTTTCCGTATTGAAATATTACACTTAGGCGGGCTGGCTTGCCGCGGGCAGGGTAATCCGATATAATAAAAAAAGAAACCCAAAAGAATCACCGATAAGGGGGATTTTATTATGAAAAAATACCTTTTGTCGCTCATATTTGCAGCATTTATTGCAATTCTGCCCGCTGCCGCAGTTGACCTTTTCCCGATTAATGATATCTCAGCAGATGGGAATACAAGCTGGGGTTATATGAATGAAGACGGTCAGCAGGTTATCCCTTTTCAATTCGCGTCGGCTGACCCATTCACAGAAGAAGGTCTTGCAGCAGTGACCAACAGCCGCGGGGAAATGGCTGTTATTGATGAAAATGGCAGGCGGATTATTGGATTCCGCGCCGCACCACAGCAGATCGAATATGGCGACCATGAAATTGCATTCCGCTATGAAAATGAAACTACCTACTTTACCAAACAGGGCCAATTGCTTTGCACCATTCCTGGTGCGCAAGGCTTTTTCTCGGAAGAAGGGCTTGTCGCGGTCAAGCGCGGCAACCGCTGGGGATATGCCAACCGCGAAAATACGCTGGTCTTGCCTGCAAGATACCGTCAGGCAGGCAGTTTCCAGCAAGGTTATGCCGTGGTGCAGCAGGAAGGGAATGGCTATGCAGTCATTGATACCGTTGGCAATACGATCCCATTGCCCAGCGATGGCACCCCAAAATATATGGAAGTCTATGGTGGCAAAGCCGTAATCCTATCCAACGGCAACCGTATGTCCCTTTATTCTCTTGAAACCCAAACCCCAGTGGTTGAATATATGTATCAGGAGATTTCACCCTTTGAAAATGGTTATGCGATGCTCCGTGTCAATGGGAATTGGGGCATTATCAATCTAAATGGCAATATCACCTTGCCAATACAATACCATTACCTATCGTATATGGGGGAAGGTGTTTATGCCGCGCGTGACGCGGATGGCTATGTATCTGCGATTGATGCCAATGGCAACCTCATTTACCGCACCTATGTCTATGCCGGTGGGTTTGAATCCATTGAACATGGGCTTTCCTGGCATGGCACCATGGATAATGGCATTATCTTTTTTTCACGGGTCGGCGGTTACGTTTCCAAACTGCCCAATGCCGAGAACCCCAAAATTTTAACCGATGATGTTGCACTTGTCACCATGAATGGCAAACAGCAATATGTCCGGTTACATGATGTTCATCCGTTATATTCTCCGGAACGGGAATATGATATGGAATTTTTCAAAGTAACGACCGCATCCTATGAAAAATATCTCGGCAAACGCAATGGGCAGGAATATGGCTGGTCACTTACCTATCCAGTGCTTTCCGGCATGAATGACCGTACCATTCAATCTAAATTAAACGGCATGATTGAATCTTTTTTCCTCAGCGGGCCATCTGCTGAAGCGCGCAGCCGTAAACTGGAAGGGTCTTATGGTTTGATGGTGCATGGGCGTGTACTGACTGTTTGGGCAGACTGCACCTGTGGTGAAGGCGAGGGCGCTTTCATCTGGAACGATAGCCTTATGCTGGATTTGGTCACAGGCAAACGGTATAACCTGATGGAAGATTTATTCCAAACCGGATATGAGTCCGCATTGGGCGAATTGCTTTGGGAAGGTTTTTCCTTAGAAGCAATCACTTGCCCTAGGATGACTTACAGCGGCGTCGCCTTTTATCTGAACCAGCCGCAGAGTAGGGCGCAGCGCGCTCCAGCCGTCCAAGAATGCACGTTATCCTTTAACCAGCTCAAAGATATCATTGATACCGAAGGGGAGCTGTGGCAGGCGCTGGGCGGCTCTGCGGTGGGTGTGCTGCTGAC
>CAXHNU010000040.1:0-2070 GCA_964017555.1 uncultured Butyricicoccus sp.
CCAAGCATCTGGGCTTCCTCAAGCTTTTGGTCGTATACGTCCTTTGCAAGTTGTGCTTTGTTGATGGCGCGGATCTCCGCCCGGACGGCGATTAGCTTTTCGCGCCCCAGCAGCACAAACTTGGCAAGCTCCCGCGGCGTATCCGGCAAGAAGCCTTGCCGGGGGATAAGATTGTTTTCCATAGGGGGTTCAGCTCCTTTGTGCATCAGTGGTGCCGTTACTGGAACAACCGCATTAACGTTAGAAACAGTGCAGCATTTCCGGTAATGAAGCCGATCATACTCGCCCAAAATGTAATGGGGTCGTCTTCTTTTATGCGCCCAAGTGATTCCCAGATTTCTTTCAGGAATGACAAGGCGTATCGCCCCCTTTTAAAACATCGAATTCGTTTGCGCGCTCAAGTATTTGAGGGCGCAGGGCAGTCAGCCGCATAGAACTTGCAATGCAATAAAGATCTTCGGCAGATTCCTTGAGCACTTCGATTGCTGTGTCCACATCCAGGTCATCGTATTGTAGCATGAACGCTAAAATCTTATTGCGCATTTCTCTTTTTCTTATCTCCATGCCTGCGCTGCTGATTTTCAGATGCCCTCCAATCATCACTGCTGCGTCACATCCTTTCCGTTATGCTGACCAAAACGGCAGCTTGTCCAGGTTTGCCAGCGCAAGCAGCACTAGCGATGCCATTGCTATATAAAATGCTGCTTCTGATAGCTTTGCTGCTTTTTCGTAACGCCGTTTGGCTTCATGAAGGGATTTTATCGCGTCATCGAAATCACTGTTAGTTTGCTTGCGCATAAGATTCTTGTTTCCCATGTCATCAGTCCTGCCCTTTCCGAAGCTCCCGCCCTGGCACAAGGACGGGAGCTTTCCTGTTACTCTGCGCCATTGTTATTGATTTCGCGCTCTGCGGCTTCGATATTCTCAACCATCCACTGATAGGTTTCGGTCATGCCCTCCTGCACCCTGTGCAGGAAGTCGGCTTTTTCATCGTCACCCCACCCCTTCCGTGTGGGATTGGTGCAGCTGATCTGCACCCTTGCTGAAACCACGCCGCATCCTTCATAGCTTGATATAGTTCTTGAAAATTCGGTCGCTGTAATCGAATCTGGTATTTTTGCCATTGTTTTTACCTCCTGTGGTGCTAAATGTTCAACTGCCCAGCAGTAGATTTCCTTAAAAGCGTTTGACACGCTTTCCAGAAATACCATCTTGTCTGCCGAGGCGCATGGTTCTTCCGCTTCTGTACGCGCAGAAAACGTAGCGTGTGCGGTGTATCCTTTTCGTTCGGTTTTCCAAACATCGCATTCAGTTGTGCGATAAAAAGAATTGGGCATTATGCGCCACCTCCTTGCTAGAAGATTATATCGGCGGGTGATGCGCCTGCTTTCAGTTTTCCCACCCGATGTGTGAGTTGACGGATTTCGGATTCGTATCGCGAAATCAACACTTCCGGGCCCTGACTGCCAAGATCTTCGCAGATCCCTCGCCGTTCCCGTGTTTCCAGCGCGGGGAATCGGTTTTGCTCCGCGACTGAATTTGCGATACTGACAAGCATACTAACTGTTCCGACTGTTGCCGCCGTTGGGGTGGTTTCGCTTTTAAGCAGTTCCAGAGCGCAGGCAAGGCATTCGCTTTCTACCTGTTCTCGCAGGTCTGTAATCTTACTCATATTTTTTTCTCCTTTCACTGCGTCGGATCGGGTTCTGCAAGAAGCATTTGTTCAAACGGATTGGTGCGTACAAAGCCGTCTGGCAATTCAACGCCAAACTGTTCACACAGCATCAGCACCGCCCGTGAAATGGTTTCCGGCGGTTGACCGTTACTCTTCATTGTGGAACGGATTACAGTGATAAGCCGCGCCACACCTCCGGCAGATTCCGCAGAAAGTAACTGGCTGTTCCTGTACGCGCCGGTTTTGCGAATGCTGGGCAATACTTCGCGTGTTACCCAGTGCTTGAATTTCTTTGCGGATGGCAGTTTGCTGGACAGGATAAGGGAGTACAAACCGCTTTCGTTGATAATGGTCATATTGCGGCTTTGACCTGACCCGCCAATTTGGCGGGTCAG
>CAXHNU010000040.1:2080-25035 GCA_964017555.1 uncultured Butyricicoccus sp.
ATAAGGGAGTACAAACCGCTTTCGTTGATAATGGTCATATTGCGGCTTTGACCTGACCCGCCAATTTGGCGGGTCAGCTTATCTTCATCATCAACATGATTGCGAATTGCTTTATCGGTATCTGAATACCCTAACGCTGTTGCTATATTTTTCCCAACAAACCACGGTTCGCCGTCAATTGTGACAGTTCGCACCTGCCCAAATTCTTCATTCTTAAAAACCTGTAGTTCTTCCATGTGCTCTCCTTTCGCTAATGGTGTGATTCTGACGTGTCCAGTCATTGCGCTGGGGCGGGTTCTGGAAGGTGCTCCGCAGTCGCGGCGGCGATTACGCCTTCTGCAAACCCTAGCAAATATTCTCTGCCGCTATCCGGCAGAATGCTAACAGCTTCCATAAGTGCTAAGATGGTTTTTCTATCTTCTGCGTTCACGTTTTTCACCTCGCTTTCATTGACTACGTGATTATACTATCATAGCTATGTGGGATTGTCAATAGATTTTTTAATTTTTTCTTGACTACGTGGGGTTTTGATGTTAAGATAAATATGTTGAAAGGGTGATATAGATGAAAGATCGTATCAAACGGCTGCGTAAAAAGCTTGGATTAAACCAAACAGAATTTGGTGCGAGAGTTGGAGTGAAAGGAAACACTATCGGAAATTACGAAATAGGACTTCGTTCGCCCTCTGAAGCTGTAATCGTATCTATTTGCCGCGAATTTAATGTAAACGAAGTATGGCTGCGTACTGGAGAAGGCGATGAAATGTTTATTCCCAAAACCACGTCCAGCGAGATATCCAGTTTTATAGGCGAAATTTTGCGTGGCGAACCGGATTTCCGACGACGATTTATCGCCGTATTGGCGCGTATGACGCCCGATGAGTGGAAACTGCTTGAGAAAAAAGCATTGGAGCTTGTTGAGGAATTAAAAAAGACCGATACGTAACGCATCGGTCTTTCAGGTTTAACGGCTATCGCATTTCTAAAATGAAATAGTAGGTATTAATCACTTTTTCATCATCAATTCTATGCAGAGCTTGGATAATAAAATCAATTAGCTGCTTACGGGTTGTGGATGTCATTGTATCTCCCTCCTTTCGACATATATCTTACCGTAGCGGCGTATATTTTACAAGTCTGTAATTTATATTAAATTCCAGCTATGCTAAAAGGTTAGGGCAAAATAAAGAAAATCCCGATGTCGGGAATCCCCGCATCGGAAATAAGCAAACAAATAACCAAACTTTAAACTAACAAATAAGCAAAATAAAAAATCCCGCTCGGTGTTGGCGCGCCAAACGGGATTTACAAGGGATGATAAACTTTACCCAGTCCTATCATCCCTTTTATTTTATACGATATCTTAGGGAAAGTCTACCCCTTTGATAAAAAACATACGATAAAATAGGAGGAAGCCACTTTATAAACAGGTGTGCGAATGAAGCAATGAAAAATGAAATTATCCCTTATCAAGCAGCGCTTTATGTGCGCGTTTCTACACAGGAACAGGCAAATGAAGGTTATTCCATTCAGGCACAGTTAGAACGGTTACGCGCTTATTGTGTTGCGCGCGGCTGGGCGATCGCGAACGAATACGTAGATCCAGGATATTCTGGTGCAAAGTTAGAGCGCCCCGCAATTCAAAAGTTGATCTATGATATTGTTCATAAGAAAAAATATGTTGACATTGTTGTAGTTTTCAAGTTAGACCGATTAAGCCGCAGCCAAAAAGATACATTATATCTGATTGAAGATGTATTTTTAAAAAATAACATTAACTTCATTTCTATGAATGAAAGTTTTGACACCACAACGCCTTATGGTGTTGCAATGATCGGCATACTATCTGCCTTTGCTCAGCTTGAGCGCGAAAATATCAAATTGCGTACACAAATTGGTCTTCAGGAGCGTGCAAAAGATGGTTTCTGGCGCGGTGGTGCGCATACGCCTATCGGATATAAATATGATCGCCAAAGCGGGATTATTAAAGCTGACCCATATGAAGCCACACAAATTCGTGAAATCTTTGATATGTTTGTGAATAAACATTACTCGGCTACTAAAATCGGAAAAATAATGGCGGAGCGCTACCCCGAACATGCTGGAACTTACATTGCGTCTGGCGATATCGTAAATATTCTCAAAAGAAGAACGTACATTGGAGATATCCCATGGAAAGGTGATTTTTATAAAGGGCGGCATGAGCCTTTGATTTCACAGGAACTGTTTAATGCCGCACAGAAACTTCTCGCGCAACGGAAGCCAGAAGGCTACGCTAACAGTTTCCGTGCAAACTTTTTGCTCACCGGAATAATCTGGTGCGCACGTTGTGGCGCTCGGTATTATGCCGTTGGTGCTTATCGTGGTTCTAAAAAGCTTCCCTGTTCTCAACGTAAAATGATACATGCGTATATGTGTTATTCCCGCTCTAAAACCGCGCCGCGCATGATTCGTGACCCGAACTGCAAAAACGATAAGTGGCCTACCGAAAACCTTGACCAATATGTATTAAAAGAGTTGCGACGGTTGCGTTACGAACCAGACTATTTTCAGGAGATCGCCGCACAAAATCACCCAGAACCTATGACAGGGCATTTAGAAATCAAAGCGCGCATCTTAGAAATCGAACAACAAATTGAAAAGCTATTGGATTTATATCAGCTGCAAAACATTCCATTTGAAATGGTATCCCAACGTTTGGAATCTATGACGCATGAACGGGAAGCATTAGAACAGCAACTTGACGATGAACAATCGGTCGGTAATGGCTTCATTTCTATTGATACTGCGACTCAATTATTAAACAGCCTTGAAGAGGTCTTTCAAAATGGTTCTTTTGAGGAAAAACGCTATGTGATCCACACCCTCATCAAACGCATTGACTTAGATGGGAAAAACGTTAAAATCACATGGAATTTTGCATAATTTTGGTGCAACATTTTGAAGTTATGTCCTCAATTGTTTTGATAATGGTGCCAATCTGGGCAGCAGATTGGTCAATATTCTTTGTGGATGTAGTCAATTGTTCCATCCGGATATCTGCTTCTGATGCGTAATGGGTAGCGCGGTCTACCAGACCATTGGCATTGTCACAGCGCACAGTGCTGGTTTGGATTTGGGTGGTAATGGCTGTGACATTTGTGATAAGCCCATTGACAGAAATCGCTTGCTGCATGGTGCCTTGCGATAAAGCCTGCGCTTCGGTGGAAACCCGGTCAGCACTTGTACCGACTTGGCTGGCAACTTGAAAAATATCACGAATCACATGCACCAGGTTTTTATGGATGGTTTGCAGACTGGCAGACATCACTTTGAAATCCCCAATATAATATGATTCATTTTCCATAACATTAATGGCAAAATTGCCGTTTGCCATTTCACCTAAAATCCGGCTGACATCATCAATGGTCTTGCGCAGGCAGCCGCAAACGCGGTGGGTGGTTTGAGCAATCATACCGATTTCATCTGACCGGTTATAAAAAGGTGTCAGTTCTTCATCAGCAGAAAGATTCAAATCACCTAGGCGCCCAATGGCGCGTTCTACGACCATCAGTTCTTTGCCTTCCCGCCGCAGCAGCAACAGGGTAAGCAGGATAATAGCGCCAGCCATAACCGCACATAGCACACCAACTAAAACGCGTACTGAAGTGACAGCACCATAAACCTTGGCAGCATTCTCCCGCACCATAAAGACCCAGCCGCGGTCTTTGAGATATTTATATACCACAAGCTGCTTGGTGCCATTTTCGTCCTGATAAGAATATGTATTGGCATGGGTAGCGCCATCAGCTTTAATGCGCTGGATGATTTCCTGATATCCAGCATCTGTGGTTTGTGTATTGAGCAATGTTTCATCTTCATGATAAAGATAAACACCGGTTTCCACATTCAAAAATACATATTCGCTGTCAGGCAGTCCTTTGATATCCAAATTCAGCAGCGAATCCATCAAATGGCTGGCATAAACGCCGGCGCCGACATAACCAATACAGCGCTGTCCCTCAAAAATAGGGTAGTACATGGATAAAATCATACTGCCAGTGCCAGGGGATTTCATAATCCCAAGGTTTGTTAGGGACTGCTTTGATAATATCGTATCCTGAAAGGTTTGCAGCGAATCCCCTGAACGGGTTGTCATACCGATTGCGCCTTGGGAAGTATGGGTCAGCACATGGGTGTCAGGTGTTGCAATATATAAGCCTTCAAAGATCCCCTTGACAGCGGCAAAATTTTCTGTATATTGCTGCGCCTGTTCCAGCAAAGCCGGATCATCTGGCTGTAGCAGCAAATCACGGACTTCACGGCTTAGGGCAAAAGCAGTCATATATTCTTCCGCAGAAAGTACATATTCATCAATAATCGCAGCTCTGGATTCCACAGCATCTGTCATTTGGTTGGTAATATCCTTTTTGACCATGGAAGCAGCATTTGTTGATACCACAAGCCAAAGCAGCAGCATTCCAGCTAGCGTGATCATCGTGGTAATAATGCCAATCCGGGTAGCAAGTTTTTTGTTTTCTATCAATCGCACAAAGCATCCCTCCATCAAAAAAAGTGCCCGGGTTATTCCCTGCAAACATAGTATAGCATAACCGGCACACAGATAAAAGAATCTTCTTATGGTTTTTGTTTAAAATAAGATTCGGGATAGGGGGTGTAGAAAAAAAATGCGGGTTTCACGTGAAACATAGCTTTTCTGATGATTGCGTTTGTCCGGGAATGTGATATAATACATGGTATGACAAGCATCGCCACAGAAAAACGGCGGCGCTTGATGGGAAAGAAAACCCAAAGAACAATGAACGGGCAGGCATATGCCCCTTTTTGACGGGGGAAGAAAAACTATGGGAAAAATTGTAGCGCTCATCAACCAGAAGGGCGGCGTTGGCAAAACGACCACGGCAGTGAATTTATCTGCGGTGCTGCATGAAAAAGGCAAAAAAGTGTTGCTGTGCGATTTTGACCCGCAGGGCAATTCCACATCGGGTTATGGGATTGACCCGCACGCCATAGAAACCACCATGTATGATTTGGTCATCAGTGAAGACCCACAGGTGAAAGAAGCAATTATCCATACCGATTGGGCAGATGTTTTGGGGTCAAATACCGATTTATCAGGCGCGGAAATTGATTTGCTCGGCTTAGAACGGCGGGAATACCGTTTGCGTGATGTGTTGGCGCAGGTCAAAGATGATTATGACTATATTTTCATCGACTGCCCGCCATCGCTTGGCATTTTGACATTAGAATGCCTTTGTGCGGCAGATAGTTTTCTGGTGCCGCTTCAAACCGAATATTATGCCATGGAAGGGTTAAGCCAGCTTATGGCAACTGTACGCATGGTACAGCGCGGGCTAAATCGGAATATCCGCATTGAAGGCATTATTCTCACCATGTTTGACGGGCGCACCAATCTGGCAGTGCAGGTTGTGGAAGAAGTCAAAAAACATTTTGGCGGGCAGGTTTATGCGTCTGTTGTGCCGCGGAATGTCCGCCTGAGTGAAGCGCCCAGCCATGGGCAGCCCATCACCGCATATGACCGCCTTTGCCGCGGGGCAGATGCCTATTATGCAATCGCAGATGAGTTTTTAAGCAAAAACCAAGCTGCATCAAAATAAAGAAAAAAAGATTTTATCTGCTGCATTTCTTTGCAGGGCAGATAAAGCGGAATATGATGGGGGCGATGCAATGGCAAAAGCAAACAAAGGCGGTTTAGGAAAAGGGTTTGGTGCATTGCTGGGTGAAAGCCTGGAAGCCGAAGGGCAGGGGATTTCCACTTTGCCAATGGCACTGGTCGAACCCAACCCAGACCAGCCGCGAAAAGTATTTGACCGCGAAGCAATGGAAAGCCTGCGGCAATCCATTGCGACCCATGGCGTGATTACACCAATTACCGTGCGTATGGGTGCCGATGGCTATTATCAAATCATTGCTGGGGAACGGCGTTGGCGTGCGGCGCGCAGCGCCGGATTAACCGAAATCCCCGCAATGGTGATTGAAGCAACAGACAGCCAGGTGATGGAACTTGCGCTGATTGAAAATTTGCAGCGGGAAGACCTCAACCCAATTGAAGAAGCCAAGGGTTATCATGAACTGATTGAACGGTTTGGCATGACCCAAGATAAAGTCGCCGAACGGGTAGGCAAATCCCGTCCTGCCATTTCCAATGCCTTGCGGCTTTTGGCATTGCCGGAAGCCGCACAGGATATGGTTGCCTGCGGCAGTTTGTCGCCAGGTCATGCGCGGGCAGTTTTAGCCATACAGGATGAAACCTGCCGGCTGGAAGCGATTGAAAAAATCGCTGGTATGTCCGTGCGGCAAGCCGAACGGTTTGCGCGTGAAATCAATCAAATCAAAAAAAATCCACAGCAAATGATGGCAACACCATTTACTGTCGATTATGCGGCAGAACTTGCAAAAACATTAGAAACCCATTTGGGGCGTAAAGTACGCATTGAACAAGGAAAAAAAGCAGGCATTCTGACTTTGGAGTTTTATGGCACAGATGATTTGGAACGCCTTGCCGAATCCCTCAAACGTTTGGAGGTATGAACCAAAAAACAATCATTACAGCATTCCTTATTAGGAGGATGAGAAATGGAAGAAAAAAAACAAGACTGTGAACAGGAAAATAAACGGGTAAGCAAGCGTTATTTAGCATTTTATATCATTGCATTATTTAGCGTTGCCCTTGTCATTATCCTGCTGAGTTATCTGACCCAGCTCCGCGCGGACAGGGAACTTGCCAATATGAATAATGCGTTAGCGCAAAAAGATACCACTGTACAAGGCACCCAAGAAAAAATGATTGCCTTACAGGATGCTTTGCAGCAGCAGACCACTCAGCTTGAAGCAATGCAGCAGCAGCTCGAGGAAATCCGCGCTGCGCTTGGTGCAGAAGGCGAAATCCTGCCGGCAATACAGCAGCGCATGGATGAACATGACGCATATCAAAAACTGCTGGAGCTTGGCATTGCAGCAGCCAAAGAAGAAAAAGAAACTGCAAAAGCCTGTGTAGCATATCTGGAAGCCACCTATGGGGCAGGGCGTTTGGATGGCACAGCAGCAAACGCGGTTTTCACGGGAAACCTTGCGGAACAGTATTTGAAGCTGAAAGCCCAAGCGGGTTAAATCAAAAAAAAATAATCATTTGGAGTTGAAAAAATTATGTTAGACATTAAATTCATCCGAGAAAACACTGCCAAAGCCAAAGAACGCTTAGCATTGCGCGGCACAAATTATGATGCTGCCATTGATGAAGCGATTGCGCTGGATGATAAGCGCAAAGCAATCATCGGGGAAGTGGAAACCTTAAAAGCCAAAAAGAATAAAGTATCCAAAGCCATCCCGCAGATGAAAAAAGCAGGGGAGGATACCGCACCCATTATGGAAGAGATGAAAGAAATTTCGACTCATATCCGTGATTTGGACGCTGCTCTTGCCGATACCGAAGCCGGGTTAAAAGATGCCTTGTTAGGCATTCCAAATGTCCCGGCTGACAAAGTGCCTGCCGGCACCGATGACAGCCAAAACCCGGAACTGCGTCGTTGGGGCATACCGCGTGAATTTGACTTTGCACCCAAAGCCCATTGGGATATTGGCGCGGAAAAAGGCATTCTGCTGCCTGAAGTTGCAGGCAAAGTCACCGGTTCCCGGTTCCATTTTTACCGCGGCTATGGTGCGCGGCTGGAACGTGCGGTCATTAACTTTTTCCTGAACACCCATACCGATGCCGAAGGCGGTTATACTGAAATCCTGCCGCCATTTATCGCAAATGGCGCATCCATGACCGGCACCGGTCAGCTTCCGAAATTCTCTGAGCAGATGTACCAGCTTGGCAAAGAAGACAGCGATTTATATTTAATTCCAACCGCGGAAGTGCCGGTTACCAATATGTATCGGGATGATATTATCCCCGCTGACCAGCTGCCAATCCGTTACGCGGCATATTCCGCTTGTTTCCGCCGGGAAGCGGGCGCGGCAGGGCGTGACGGGCGCGGACTGATCCGACAGCACCAATTTAACAAAGTGGAACTGGTCAATTTCACCGCGCCAGAAGATTCCTGGACACAGCTTGAAAACTTAACCCATGAAGCCGAACGGGTACTGCAAGGCTTAGGGCTGCCATACCGTGTGGTATGCCTGTGCACAGGGGATATTGGCTTCTCGTCTGCTTGTACCTATGATATTGAGGTTTGGATGCCGTCCTATGGCAGATATGTTGAGATTTCTTCCTGTTCTAACTTCTTAGATTATCAGGCACGCCGTGCAAATATCCGCTGCCGCAATGCGGACGGCAAACCAGTCTTTGCCCACACATTAAATGGTTCCGGCGTTGCGGTTGGGCGCACCGTAGCAGCCATTTTGGAAAACTTCCAAAACGCAGATGGTTCTGTGACCATCCCGGAAGCATTGCGTCCGTTTATGGGCTGTGATAAAATTTAACCGTAACACAAAAAGGGAAGCTGAAACAAAACAGCTTCCCTTTTTGCGTATCAGGACAGGGAGGTTTCACGTGAAACAGAGAACAAATTTGTTCCACTTGAATAACTGATAAAGCATATCGTATAATGAAAGTAATGTAAACACAAGAGGAGATAGAATGATATGGACAAGTTACCTGCCTATGAAGGGTATTTATTATTTGGCGGACAGCCCGAACCGGCACAGGCAAAAAACATTTGCGGCTGGCTGGCAGAAAAATGCGGCGGCGCGGAACAGAAAGAAGATGGATGGTATCATTTAACCGCTTATGACGCGGATGTGATTTGGGACGCACCGGAAGCATTTGCCCAGCAGCGCATTCCTGATTTTAACCGGGGGCAGTTTTGGAACATTAAAAATGCCAATGGGCTGCTGGCAGGGTGTAGCTATATGGTGCGCTTACAAGCGGTCAGCAAACAGGGGACAGATTACAAACAGCATGGCAAAATGCTGGTGCAGTTAATCGAAGCGGCATTGCAGGTTTACCCAAGTTGCGCAGCAGTTTATACCCCGGCATCCGGGCGGCTAGTAACAGCCGAACAAGTGCAGGGCAATCCAGCGCGCGGCGGCGACCGGTTTTTATATTTATGTGTGAACACACGGTTTTTCAGCATCAGCGGCACAAACAGTGATATGATGATGGATACTGTTGGACTGCATTTGCTGGGTTTGCCTGATGTGCAATACCATTTCCACAGCATTGACCCGAATAAGCTGATGAAACACGCATACAGCGTCGCGTCACTGCTTTATACCATGGGTGCAATGATGCGGGACGAGGAAACCATTGACGGCATGGATGAAGGCGGCATCACACGGGAAATCCGTTGGAAGTTCCAATATGAACACGCGCTGATTGAACCGCCGCGTATTGTCATGGCAATCCAGCCAGGGGAATATGCGATATAAAGGATAAGAATTGAGAAAGGCAGACGCGGTATGAGTATGGATCTTGCTTTTTGGAAATATGAACATCCCAGCGTTTTATCCCATCAGCAGGTATATGAGCAGCTTTGCGATGGGGCGGAGGTGGATGGGTTGGCAGCACTGCCATGCCAGCAGATCCGGCAGTCAGTCAGCAGGCAGTTTGCCGCATGGGAAAGCCCTGACCCATACAATTATGAACAGCCTGATGGGCAAGGCGCATTCAGCATTTTCATGTGTCGCCAAGGTACGATCTTTCACTGCTATGGGATGTATCCAAATGATTTAAATGCCCTCATTGATATCATGCTTTCGTTTGGCTGTCCTTTGTATGACCCGCAAATTGGCGAGCGTTTTGACAGCGATATGTCAGCCGAATAAAAAAAACACATCCCTCCTTTACGCTGTATGCTGTTTTGTTTCACAAAGCAGGCAGGGAAAAGGGGGGATGTTTCACGTGGAACGGCAGAGAGTTAATGTTTATTGGTCAATAAAATTATCGGTTTGCAGTCCATCATTGGAATAAAGATGGGCAAAGGCATTCCAAGTGGAGGCATCCAGCCTGCCATTTGCGGGCAGCCCTGCGGAGCGCTGCAAAGCAGCGACCGCATTTTCTGTTGCGGCGTCATAAATGCCGGTATAAACAAGCGGCAGGCAGGCGGGGAACTGGGCAAGCAGCCCATTAAACATGCCCTGCAAAATATACAGGAAGCGCCCATGGTCACCGGGCAGGACAACCTGTGCCGCATTGGGGAAAATCCGCACGGCAAGCGGTTGGGCAGTGCGGCTGCGGATGGCGTTGGCTTGCTGTACAATCATATCCCAAGTGCCGATATCGGTCTGCCCGGTAACGGGCAGATGATTCTGCTGCTGAAAATGCTTCACGGCTTCGGTTGTCGGGGCGTCATAAGTGCCGCTGATTTTCGGGCCAGCAGCAGACCCCTGGATGATGCGCAAATCTTGTTGCAAACCGCAGATATGCTGGCGGCGTTGTTCGTCAGTATACAAAGAATATCATTCCCCTTCGTTTTGGAGTACATAGCCGGGATATTGCTGTGGTTCAGTCTGGCTGCCACTCACAGCGGTTTCATAGGCAGAAGCCAGGGTATCCCAAGTGACAGGGCCAATCGTCCCAGTCAAAGGGATATTCCATAAACGCTGTGCGGCAAGAACAGCTTCACGGGTACGCTCACCGAAATAACCGGTAACCGGGATTTTCGGGATTTCCGGATAAACATCTGCAAGTGCGGAAAGGAAAGTTTGTGCCTGTTCTACATCACTCCCGGACATCCCTTCCACCATCAGCCGCCCTGGGAACACAGGGACGCCGCTTGGCGAAAGCAAATTGGGATTTGCCT
Source organism: uncultured Butyricicoccus sp. (assembly GCA_964017555.1). Taxonomy (GTDB): domain Bacteria; phylum Bacillota; class Clostridia; order Oscillospirales; family Butyricicoccaceae; genus Butyricicoccus_B. The sequence goes on from CAXHNU010000040.1 coordinate 12,846, forward strand.
GCACGATGGAAAGATAAGCGGAATAAATCGCGTCCCAAGTTTGTTCCCCAACAATGCCATCCGGGTTCAGTCCAAAGAGTTTTTGCGCGGCAATGACCGCGTTTTCGGTTTGTTCGCCAAAAATGCCGTCATCCCGGATGATTGGGATATCTTCATAATAAGCGCCAAGCACACTGAGGTAATACTGCACCAGCCTCACTTCATTGCCGGTATCGCCGCGGCGCAGCGCGCCGGGATAAATCGGGCTGACGTCCTGAAGGGATAACCCTTCGCTGTTGAGTTCAGCAAGGCGTTTGATTGCCGTATAAAGATAAGCAATGCGGTACCAGGTTGCCTGCCCGGTAATGCCGTCTTCGGTCAGCCCAAAGGTGCGCTGAAATGTTTTGACAGCATCTTCAGTTGATTTGGAATAAATACCGTCCACCGGATAGATTTTGGGGATAAGCGGATAATTGCGGGAAATCCGGTTGAGGCGTAACTGGATGGTGCGGACATCATCACCAGTATCGCCAAGGCGCAGCGGCGTGCCGGGATAAGTGCCGATATTCGGAGCAACCGGGGTATCCGTTACAATATTGAGGTCAGGGCCATAGAAATAGGTCAGGATTTCATAAGGGGTCATCCCTTGTTCCGCCAGCGGAACAGTACCCCATTGACTAAGCCCTTCACAGGTGACAGTGGTACCATTGCAGTATTGGGCAAAGAAGGGTTCCACAGAACCTGGGCGGGTCAAATAACTGGTAAAGAGTTCATCTGCAATTTCCGAAATATTATCAAAAATATCCCGGTCATGAACATAAGCTTGATCAAACGCGGTAGAATTGGTGATATCAAAATCATACCCTTGAGAACGGTACCATTCGGTATAGATCCGGTTGAGGGCAAAAGAAATTTGGGCATACATATTGGCACGGATTGCGTTTTCCGGCCAAGTCGGATAAATTTCAGAGGAAGCCACATTTTTGATATAGTCAGGGAAAGGCACGGTGACATTGCGGGCAGATGAATCCGGCCGTCCCAAATGCACCGTAATGGTTTCCGGGATAAATGGCAGAGGCAAGGAAAAATCACTCCTTTGGCATGGGCTTTATGGGTTTAGGCTATGGCTGGGCAGGTCGCGCTGTTGTGGAACAGCAGGAGAGCTGACATCTTCCTCCAATGGAACAAGATAAACCGGCAGTGTTGCAATAATATCCGCAAAGACAGTTAAATCCGAAGTGGAAACCGGCTGATAGCCTTCCCGCGCAACCGTAACAGCATAACGGGCATAAGGGCGGCTGCTGCCAGGTTCCAGGGAATTCGCGGCTGGTGGTGCGGCAAGCGGCAGGGCAGGGGTTTGCCCAGAAGCATTGGTACGAGTTGTATAAACCAGGTTTTGCTGATTATTTTCATCAATCGAATAGACTGTGACCAAAGCATTTTCCAGCGGAATTGCATTTTGTGCGGTGGATACCGCAACGATTAAATACCCAGTTGGCGGGTTAGAGGGAATTTCAGGCATAAAGAATCACTCTTTTCATAAGAAATAGACCGTTTTTGTGTCATGCTCGTTGCAATCATAAAAAAATATCATTATAATGAAGGAAGAAAATCATTTTCATGAAATGGGGTTTGGATTGAGTATGGAATATCAGCAAATTATTGAAACCTGCAAAGCACAGGAAACCAAGTTTACATTCACATCTTTCACACGGGCGGACAGCTTAAAACTTGGCACAATACTTTGTGAAACCGCTGCCAGATATGATAGTGGTGTTGCCGTTGCCATTGAAATCAATGGCTTACGGGTTTTCCAGCATATCACTCAAGGGGCAGGACGTCATAATTTCGATTGGCTGGGGCGGAAAGTTAACACGGTCAATCAGTTCGGCAAATCTTCCTTACGGGTTTGGGCAGAATTTGAACGGGATCATTTAACCATGGCCGATGAACGGTTAGAACCCATGCGGTTTGCCATGTGCGGCGGCGGCTTCCCGCTGATGGTAAAAGGCATTGGACAGGTTGGTGTTATCGCGGTTTCCGGCTTGCCGCATTTAGAAGATCATCAAGTGATTATTGATACGCTTGCGCGTTGGTTTGATGAGGCTTAACGCGGGGGACAGCAGGGGCAAAAATGCCCCTGCTTTTTTTTCATACAAGCTGAATATGATATTTTTTAAACCAACGGTCAAGCTGGATGAGATAAGCAAATACCTGTGGTCCACGCATGAGCTGCCCATACCAAGGCTCCGGCATATTGTCTGGTTCCTCCAGCAGCGCATTGATTGCCTCTGCCCGGAATAGTTTTGGGATATAAGAATGTTCGTCCTGCATAATCTGCCGCACATAAGAGGAAACCAGTGCGGTATATTCCGGGGAAAAGGTTTTAGGATAAGGGGATTTTTTCCGCCAAACGATTTCCTCAGGCAAATCATGTTCAAATGCTTTGCGGACAATACCTTTTTCACGGCCATCCCAAGCCTTGAGGTGCCAGGGCATATTATAAGCATATTCCACAATGCGGTGGTCACAGAATGGCACACGGACTTCTAACCCAGAATACATACTCATGCGGTCTTTTCGGTCGCGCAGCGCTGCAAAAGAAAACAGGGATAGATTGCTTGTTTCACGTGAAACGGATACAAAAAAAACAAACTGCCTGCCCCAGGGTTTAGGGGGCAGGCAGCAGGGAATCTAAAAAAAGTTAATACTGATAAATCGTTTTTTTCCGCACCAAAAACCAAAGGGAAATCAGCAGCCCAGGCAGTTCGGCGGCAGGCACAGCCAGCCAAATGCCGACTTTACCGAGCAGTGCAGGCAAAAGCAGCAGCATGGCAACAAGAAAAACCAGCGTGCGCGCAAAAGAGATAATTGCGGAAACCCGACCATCCGAAAACGCGGTAAACAAGGCGGAAGCAAAAATGCTGACGCCCATAAAGAGGAACGAAAGCGCATAAAGCGGGAAGCCTTCCATGGTAATATTAAACACATTGCTGCCAGGGCTGGTGAATGCCTGCAAACAGGTGCTGATGACCAGCCGCGACAGCGCATAACTCGCGATGGAACAGAAAACAACAAAGCCCATACAGCTTTTGAAAATGCGTTTTAGTTGCTTGGTATCCTTTGCGCCATATTTATAACTAATCACCGGAGCAACACCCAAGGAAAAGCCAAAGAAAACCGCGGTAAACACAAACTGAAAATAAAGGACAATACTAATGGACGCAACGCCATCCTCACCCCAGAATTTCAGAAAGAGCATATTAAAGAGAAACGTGGTAATGGCGTTTGCAATGTTTGTCACCATTTCCGAAGAGCCATTGCCGCAGGCATAAAGGAGCATCCGCCAATCGGCATTTGGTTTGATGAAATAAAGTGGGCTTTTGCGTTTGTGGGCAAAATAGATTAGCCCAGTCAGTGCAGGCACAAGGTATCCAATGCCAGAGGCAAGGGCAGCGCCTGCAATGCCCCAACGGAATACAGCGATAAAAAGATAATCCAGCAGCATATTGGCAAGCCCGCCGCCAATGGTAGATGCAAGCCCCAGACCGGGCTTGCCCGCGGTAACAAATAAAGTTTGGAATGCAGTTTGCAGCATCATAGCGGGTGCGAATGCGAGCTGGATAAAAGCATAGGTTTGGCAGAAGGGGAATTGTGCGGGGCTTGCGCCAAGCGCGGCAATAATGGGATTCAAAAAGAGGATGCCAACCACCGTAAACAGCAAACCGATAATAAAAGAAACCAGCACAAGGAAAGTAAAATTACTTTGTGCCATATCTTCATGTCCTTCACCAAGCCTGCGTGCAATGATTGCACTGCCGCCAGTGGCAAGCATAATGCCAACCGCCATTTCAAGGCAGGCGAGGGGATAGGTAATATTGATAGAACCGAGTGCAACCGTGCCGGCATATTGTGCGATAAACATCCCATCGACAATGGTATACATAGAAAGAAAAGCCATCATAATTATATTAGGTAAGGCGAACCGCAGCAGGGAAGCCGTCCCAAACTGACGTGCCAATGCGTTATTCATTTTTATGAACCTCCGCTTCAAAGTTTGTCATAATCATATAAAGGTTATGCAGATATTGTTCAAGCTGTTCCTTGCCAAGGGCAAGCAGGCAGCGGGTTTCTGCTTCATACAGACCCTGCAGGCATTCTTTTGCAAATTCTTTGCCATCTGGAGTCAGGCGCACAGTTTTTTCTTTGCTGTGCGCACGGGTTTCACAGCAAACATAACCGCGCCGTTCCAAATCCTTGACAACGGTATTGACCGTTTGTTTGGGTATCAGCCATTCTTCCGCAATTTGTTTTTGTGTCCAGTCATCATTTTCATCCAGCGCATATAATGTCATCATCATGTTATAACTCATGCCATGTTTTTTTGCCCATTCATGATAAAGCGCATTGATTTTGCTGAGATAAGCATTATATTGATGCAGTTTATCCATTGCATTCATACACATCATCTCCATAGTCCGGAATCGGATTGTATAGGGTATTATAATCTGGTATCGGACTGATGTCAAGCGCATATCCAAAAGTTTTTTGCGCAGGCAAAGCGATATTACAAAAATGTAAGAAACGGATGATGGAATGTAAGCTGAATGCAATGGGAAAGGGACAGGCAATATATTATAATAGACACAGATAAAAGGGAGGTTTTTCGTGATTTGAAACGAAATTGTGAACAAGGATTTGTTAGGGTTGACAGGGCAAAGCGGAAAGTTGTATAATGATTGCGATAACCGACCGACTGGTCGGTCTGTAAAAGATAAGTGAGAGATCTTCGGTTTTGGGAGGGCTGATTGCATGAATAAACGGGTCATCAGCGCAGGCATTTTATTTGCCTTGCTGACAGGCATCAGCCTGCCGGCGCAGGCGGCAGGCATAGAAGCGGCAGGGCTGGCAAGTGGTACAGGCGTCATTGTTTATGCGTTACATACCATAGCGGGCAATGCGGCAGCGCCCGCAAAACAAACAGCGTCTGCCGCTGGCGCAGAATCGGCAGATAAAAAACAAACAGGTTCCGCTGTCCAGCTCGAACCGGCAGAAGATGGGCAAATAGAAACTCCGGTTCAAAATGAACCGGCTGCCACCAATCCGCCCACGCAAAGAACCCGTGAAATGGGTTTGGTTGCGGTTGAACGGAATGTGCGGGAAAATAACCCAACCATCCGAACATTGAATTATACCGCGGCAGGCATTGGCTCAGGCGGCAAGGCATCGCTTGCCGATAATGGGGAACTTGCCGCGTTAGTCGGGCAATACAGCGCCGCAGTTGCGGAATTGCAGCAGGCATACGAAGCGGCAGAAGATGAAGCAGTCAAGCAGGCATATGCGTTACAGCTTGGCATTCATCAAGCAAACCTTGCCAGCCTGCAAGGAACAATTGCCATGCCAGCCATGACAGCAGCCATGACACAAATGATGCTGGAGGACGCAGAATATGGCGTGCGCCAGCAAGCGGGCAATGTTGCCAAACAGCTTTGTTATGGTGCGGAAAGTATGCTCATTGGCATGAAATCGCTTGCGGTTGTCACCGAGGATTTAACCCGGACATTAGCATCCCTTGACCGAACGATTGAAGTGATGAAAATCCAGAAAGAACGGGGTATGGTTAGTCAGCTTCAGTTTGACAATGTATGTGAACAGCGCAGGCAGTTGTCAGTACAAATTGAATCGCTGCAAAACCAGCAGCAAAGTTTGGGGTCAAATTTAGCGCTGATGTGTGGTTATGAAGCGGATATGTGCATTGTACCAGGCAATTTAAGTCATATCACCCTGCGAAACATACAGGAAATGGATTATGAAACCGATTTAGCCGTCGGGTTAAAAAACAGTTATGAATTATGGAGCAAAAAGAATGCGGTCATGCAGGCAGGCAACAAACGGGATATCCATATCAGCGGCACAGTAGACGCATATGAAGCGGCAAAAAAGGACGCGGAAGCCACAGAAGAAGCATTAAAGCAAGCATTCAAAGCGATTTATGACGCCGTAGCGGATCAAAAGCTTGCGGTTGACGCGGCGCAGACTGCCTATACAAAGGCGCAATCAGATTTATCCATCAGCAAGACCAAATATGAGCTTGGCGCGATATCGCATATGGATTACTTAGCGGCGCAGGATACTTGTGCAGCGGCAAAAAATGCGGTAGAAACCGCGCATTTGAATTTAATTTCGGCATATCGTGCCTATGTATGGGCAAAACAAGGGTTAATTTCTACCGGCGCGGCAGGAGGCGCATCATGATGAAAAAACGGGTTTTTGCATTGACAGCACTTTTAGCAATGGGGCTAAGCATACCGGCGCAGGCAGTGAACGCATTGCCCACCGTGGTGGCAACACTTGGCACACAAACTGCCATACAGACGCTTTATCAGCATATGGAAAATACCAAGGCAGCAACGCCAGGTATTGCAGGCAGTACATTATCATTTGATGAGATTGAACGGGTTGTCCGGCAAAATAATGTTTCCATTAAATCATTAGATCAGACCTTAGCGGGAGTTGGCGCAACCAAGGTAAATGATCAATATAAGGAACAATATGATAATCTGGAAATCCAGATGTGGCAATACCAATCAGAAATCAACAATTTGGAAAGTTCTATCCGAGCGCTGAAAAATCAACAGGGTGATGGCGTAGATAACAGTGGCTTAATTCGGTCATTGGAGGCACAAAAGGCGGCATTACAGTCAACCATTGCGTCTACACGAATGTCATATGATGATTTAGAGGATCAAGAAGATGATGCCACAGAAGAAATTGGTTATACATACAATACGACAAAAGAGCAAGTAACCAACACAGCGAATCAAATTGTGATGAGTGCGCAGGCGGCATATATTGCCATGCACACATTAGAGGATTCAATTGCATCGGCCAAACGCAATTTGCAGGCGCTTGACCGGAATATGGGTGTGGTACAGACCCAAGTGAATGTAGGGGCAGCGACTCAGCTTGATATTTTAGCGTTGGAAGCGCAAAAGGAAGCGTTGCAGGCAAATTTACAAACATTAGAAACCCAGCGGGCGAATCAAAAGAACAGCCTAGCAATTTTATGTGGTTATGGGGCAAACGAAGCGGTAACGGTAGGGGAGATTCCAGAAGTGACCGTGGAAATGTTAGGGCAAATGGATTATGAAAAGGATTTAGAAGAGGCGCGTAAGAACAGCTATACATTATGGGCAAAACAGGATGCGATTGACAAAGCCTCGCGGGATTACGCAAATGATGTAACCCATAGTTTACATGCGTTTGAAGCGGCAAAGATTGATTTAGAAGCCGAAAAAGAGAATTTTACAAACAGTTTCCGGCAGTTATATAAAACGGTACAGGAAGACGAAGTTTTATTAGAATCAGCGCAGAGCAGTTATGCGCAGGAGCAGAAAAACTTTGCGGTCAGTGAGTTGAAGTATAATCGTGGTGCAATTTCAAAAAATGATTATGATGCGGCGAAAGACACGCTTGAAACTGCGGCAGACGCAGTAAAGACAGCAAAAATCAATTTATTTTCAGCTTATAACACCTATCAATGGGCAATAAAAGGAACCCTTTAAAAGTTGAAAAGAAACACATTTTGGAGGTTATGACCATGAAGCAAAAAAGAGTGATTGCCTGTATGCTGGCGCTGTTTATTTTTGTAACAGTGACAGGCTGTGGGCAGAAAGCAGCGGAAGAAGATTCCTCAGAAGGGGAAACCCTGCAGGGGGTTGCAGTGGAAATTGCAGATGTGCAAACCGGGGAAATGGCGGCGGAATCCTCTGTGGCAGGCACAGTAGAAGCGACTAATTCCGTGCAGGTATTTCCAATGCTCGCAGGAACAGTATTGTCGTTAAATGTCGCCGAAGGCGATATGGTCACAAAAGGGCAGACATTATTCCAGGTGGATACCTCCACCGTGACCAGCACATATAGTTCGTTAAAACAGAGTTATAGTGCAACAAAGGCATCGACTGACCAAAGCATAGCGACAGCACAAATTGGGGTGCGCAATGCGCAGCTTGCCGTAGAAAATGCGCAACGTGGGGTAGAAGATGCCCAGCGTGCGGTAGAAAATGCCCAGCTTGGCGTAGACAATGCGCAAATTACGGTAGACCAGGCAACGACAGCATATGAAAATACCAAAGCGCTGCATGATGCAGGCGCAGCTTCTGACCAGGCGCTGACACAAGCGGAACAGGGGTTACAGCAGGCAAATGCAGCTATGAAAAATGCACAATCCACTGTGAAGCAGGCAGAAAATGGGTTACAGCAGGCGCAGGCAGGTGTAACCCAAGCACAATCTGGTGTTGCTACCGCACAGGCAGCCGTACAGCAGGCAGTTGCAGGGCAGCGGGCATCGCTTGCACAAATTCAGGCATCCATGGCACAGATTGAAGCCCAGGCAAAACTTGGCACAGTAACTGCGCCGGTTTCAGGGCTTGTCACTTCTGTCGGCATTGAACGCGGCGGCATGGCGGCGCAGTCCGCCCCGGCCGTCGTCATTGCTGAAGGCGGCAATATTGATGTGACCGTGAATGTCAGCGAAACGGTGTTATCTGAACTAAATATTGGCGACCGGGCAGAATTAACCATACAATCGGTTTCAGCCGACCCGTTTGATGGTTCGATTGCCACCATTGCAACCGCAGCCAATCCACAAACACGGCTGTATGAAGTCACGATTGCTTTGCCACAGGCAATGAAGCCAACCATTGGTGCGTTTGCAAATGTCACTTTGTTCACCAACCGTCGCAGCAATGCGGTTTATGTGCCAACCGAAGCCATTTTAACCGATGGGGATGAAGAATATGTTTATATTTTAACCGATGACCGTCCATCCAAAGACCGCCATGACGAAGCGATTGGCAACGGTGATGGCCCATGGGCAAAAAAAGTGCTTATTCGTACTGGGTTAGTTGGTGATGGCATTACCGAAGTGACAGAACGTCTGATTGGCGGCGAACGTCTGGTAGTAAAAGGGCAAAGTTATCTTTCTGATGGCACATTGGTGCGTATTGTAAATGGGGAGGATGCTTAACCCATGAAAATAGCAGATTTTTGTATCCGGCATAAGGTCACAACTATTTTGTCTTTTGTGCTCATTGTGATATTTGGCGCGATGAGTTTTGGCGCATTGCCGCTGGCACTCATGCCGAATATTGAATTGCCAATGGCAATTGTGATGACGACTTATGTTGGTGCAGGCCCGGAAGAAATTGAAAACCTTGTCACAAAGCCGATTGAATCGGCATGTGCCAGTGTTGCGGGCATGGATGAATTGCAAAGCAGTTCATCCGAAAACATGAGTATGGTTATGGTCACTTTCGCGGATGGCACCAATATGGATGAAGCATTGGTGGATATGCGTGAAAAAGTTGATTTGGCAAAATCCTCACTGCCGGAAGATGCTTCCGCACCAACGGTAATGAAGATGGATATTGATTCTATGCCGGTTGTATTATTTGGGTTAAAGGGCGATGATTTAGCAAAACTGCAATCCATTGCGGATGATGATATTTCGCCGCGTTTGGAACGCATTGATGGTGTCGCGTCGGTGGAAGTGTCTGGCGGTTATGTCAATGAAGTTGCCATTGAAACTTATCTCGACCGTTTGGAAGGGTATGGTTTATCGGTATCTTATATTGCGCAGATGTTAGGTGCGGATAATGTTGCTATGCCGGCGGGCGAGGTAAACAATGGCACACAGAAATTATCTGTCCGTACCGATGGTGAATATAAATCGGTTGAAGATGTTGCAAATACATTGATTCCATTGCCAACTGGCGGAACCATTCGGTTAAATGAGATTGCCAGTGTTTCAATGAAACCGCAGGATCAATCCGCGATTGCGAAAGTGGATGGCGAACCTTGTTTGATTGTATCGGTCAGCAAGCAATCCGGTGTCAATACGGTACAGGTTGCCGAACGTGCCATGAAAGCCATGGAAGGGTTAAAAGAAGAAAATCCGGATATCAATTATACCATTTTGATGGATCAGGCAGAATACATTAACCTGACTGTGGATTCGGTTATGCAGAATATTATATTTGGTGTAGCATTTGCTGCGGTTGTACTTTTGTTGTTTTTGCGCGATTTGGGTTCCACAGCGGTTATTTCGGTATCCATGCCGGTATGTATTGTCACCGTATTTTTGGTGATGCGTGCCCTTGGCATTACGCTCAATATGATGTCACTGGGCGGCATGGCAATGGGTGTCGGCATGATTGTTGACAACTCCATTGTTGTATTGGAAAATATTTTCCGTTTCCGGACGGATGGTTGCAGCCGTTGGGATTCCTGCACCAAAGGCGCGGCAGAAGTATCATTGTCTATATCGGCGTCAACCCTCACAACCATTGCGGTATTTTTGCCGCTTGGGTTATCCGGCGGTATGGCAGGCATGATGTTCAAGGAATTTTGTATTACCATTTGTGCCTTGCTTGGCGCATCGCTGGTCATTGCGCTGACGCTTGTACCACTTCTTTGTTATATCACGATGGATCGCGGCAAGCGCCGCTTGAAAGTTGCCAATGATACCGGTGATTTAGGCGATAAACCATTAATGCGTAAATATAAAGGGCTGCTCCGGTTCTTTATTAAAAAGCGTTTTGTTGCGGTCATTGTATCATTTGCTATGATTGTGGTATTTGTCATGAGTATTGGCGCGGCAGGCATGGAACTGATTCCAGAGATGGATCAGGGACAGATTTCGGTAAGCATTGGTATGCCTATTGGTTCAGAAATGGAAGAAACCGCAGCCATTCAGGACAGGGTATGTAAAATTGCGGAAGATATCATACCTGAGCTGGATAGTATGTATTATACAACTGGCGGTGGCAGTATGATGTCCAGCGGCAGCAGTGTCACACTGATGCTGGTGGATTTGGATCAGCGTGACCGTTCTTCTATGGAAATAGCAAATGAATTGCGTGATCATTTGGCGGATATTGCGGGTTGTGAAATTTCTGTTTCAGCGTCGTCTAGCATGAGTATGTCAAGCGGGGCAGTTAGCATCAGCCTTTCCGGTAATGATTATGATGAACTGGTCAAAGCTGGGGATGATTTAGTTACGCAGATTTCTGCATTGCCCGATGCAATTGAGGTAGAAAGTTCTGCGTCAGAAGAAGAACCTCGTGTCAGTGTCAAAGTCAACCGTGAAAATGCAACGCGGTTTGGGCTGACAGCGGCAACCATTGGCGCCGCTGTGCGTGGGCAGATTAACGGTTCCACAGCCACCAAGATGAAAATTGGCGGCGAGGAATATGATATCACAGTCCGGGGAGATGAGGCAGCAAAAGCAAGCCTTGACGCGTTAAAAGCCATGATGATCCCCACACAAACAGGCGGTTCAGTACCGCTCAGCCTGGTTGCGGATATCAGCACAGAACTTGCGCCGCAAAGCATTGCGCGTGATAACCAGAGTCGTACCATCACCATCACAGGGGAAAGCCTTTCAGATAATGTAGTTGGGTTAAATGCCGAAGTGGATAAGATTTTAGAGGCTTATCAAATGCCGGATAGTGTTACCTTGGAAACTGGCGGCGAAATGGAAGATATGGCAGAATCCTTTGGTACCTTAGGGTTTGCGCTTGTGGTTGCATTAGGGCTGGTATATTTTGTTTTGGCAAGCCAGTTTGAATCTTTTGTGATGCCAATTATCATTATGATGATTTTGCCAATTGGTTTGTTAGGTGCGATGTTTGGCTTGCCGGTGACAGGCAACAAAATTTCCATGGTATCCATCATCGGTGTGATTATCCTGGCAGGTACCATAGTCAATTCATCCATTGTTTTAATTGACTATATCCAAACCCGCAGGGGGCGCGGCGAGGATAAAAATACAGCGATATTAAATGCGTGCCCGCGGCGTGTACGTCCGGTGCTGATGACAACATTAACCACAGTATTAGGTTTGCTGCCGATGGCATTTTCAGGCGGGGAAGGTTCAGAAATGATGCGTCCTATGGCAATTGTTATGATTACGGGTATGATTGTTTCAACCATTGTAACCTTGTTATTTACGCCGGTTTATTATTCGCTGATTGATAGTTTAACTTCACGATTCAAAAAACATAAACCGCAAGACCCACGGGATGATGTGCCAGGAGGTAAAATAGAATTACAAAAAGAGGGGGTATAAAACAAATGACGCAGGCACGGGAAAGCCGCCGGGCAGATATTTTGCGGGCAGCTTTTGAGGAATTTTGCAGCGGGTGATATG
>CAXHNU010000041.1:0-24257 GCA_964017555.1 uncultured Butyricicoccus sp.
TCAGCAAAGTGCAGACAACGCATCAAGGATAGCATGATAGACAGTATCAATTTGCGGCTGTGCTGCCCGTGCAGATTCCAAATCACCACTGCGCAGCTGCTCGGTCTGGCTGGTAAGTGCATGGAACAATGTATCCATAGACAGGTTACCAGCAACGCCTTTTAGCGTATGTGCTGCACGGAACGCAGCTTCACAATCGCCAGCTTCCAATGCGCTGCAAAGTTGGTTGTATGAATCATCCTGTGCAAACTTCTTTAGGAAACGCTGGAACATACCTTCGTTGTTCATAAACCGTTCCAAGCCAGAAGTATAGTTGACGCCAGCTTGTTCAAGCAGCTTCTTTTGTTCTGGGCTCATGAGTATTCCTCCCTAAGACTTTCCATAAACTTGTGCACCATAAAAGATGCTTAGAACTCCTCCAGCATTATCATACATGAAAAATGGATAAAAGTAAACAGGTTTGCTGAAAGCAGCAGGATTTTTTTATAGAAGGGAATGCAGGATAACCCATCTGCCTGAATGAACTTTTTGATAAAGCCTTGACAAGGCTGTGCAAAGTCCTTATAATAAAATCAATTCATCATTATCTATTTTTTGAAAGGCAATGAAAAAGAGGAGTACCTTGCGGATGCCATACAGAGAAAAGGCGGTTGGTGCAAGCCTTTGGCAGCAAACAGGGGAAGGTAGCTTTGGAGCCGGCATACCGAACCATTATTAGTAAGTATGCCCGTTTTAAATCCACGTTACGGAAATGAAGTGCGCAAGTGGGCTGATGGTGCCTGCCTGCGAATTTTAGGTGGTACCACGGATGCAAACCCATGCCTTCGTCCTAATGTAGGATGGAGGCTTTTTTCATGATGTCATCATATATTATGCCGATAAAAGGAGAGAATTTCATGAGTGAATTGCCAAAAACTTATGACCCCTCTGCGGTGGAAGATAAGCTGTACCAGTTCTGGAATGACAGCGGTTTTTTCCATGCGGAGCCAGATGAAACAAAAAAACCATTTACGATTGTCATCCCACCCCCAAATGTCACAGGACAGCTTCATATGGGCCATGCGTTTGATGAAACGTTGCAGGATATCTTAATCCGGTTCAAACGGATGCAGGGCTATTCTGCGCTGTGGATGCCTGGCACAGACCATGCAGGCATTGCAACCCAAATCAAGGTGGAAGAAAATCTGCGCAAAGAAGAAGGACTCACCCGTTATGACCTTGGGCGTGAAAAATTTCTGGAACGTGTTTGGGCTTGGAAGCATCAATATGGTTCCCGTATTATTGAGCAGCTGAAAAAACTGGGTTCTTCCTGCGATTGGCGCCGGGAACGCTTTACGATGGATGAAGGCTGTTCCCATGCAGTTAAAGAAGTTTTTGTAAATTTGTATGAAAAAGGGCTGATTTATAAAGGGCACCGCATTATTAACTGGTGTCCACATTGCAGGACTGCGCTTTCAGATGCTGAGGTTGAGTATGAAACACAGCCGGGCAAGCTGTGGCATATCCGCTATCCGCTGTCAGATGGTTCGGGGGAACTGGTTGTTGCAACCACCCGTCCGGAAACTTTTATGGGAGATACTGGCGTTGCAGTCAACCCAAATGATGAACGGTATAAACATCTTATCGGGAAAACCTGTATTTTACCGATTATGAATCGGGAAATCCCGATTTTCGGCGATGATTATGTCGATATGGAGTTTGGAACGGGCTGTGTAAAGGTAACGCCCTGTCATGACCCGAATGACTTTGAAATGGGACAGCGGCACAACCTGGAACAGATACTCATCTTTAATGAAGATGCAATTGTCAATGAAAATGGCGGCAAGTATAAAGGCTTAGACCGTTACACCTGCCGTGAAGCTGTACTCAAAGACCTTGAAGCAGGCGGTTTCCTGGTAAAAACCGAGGAACATGACCATAATGTTGGCACTTGTTATCGCTGTGGCACAACGGTTGAACCAATGACATCGCGGCAGTGGTTTGTTAAAATGGCACCACTTGCAAAGCCTGCCATTGATGTGGTACGAGATGGGCGTATCCGGTTTGTGCCTGACCGTTTTTCTAAAACCTATCTGCGCTGGATGGAAAATGTACACGACTGGTGCATTTCCCGTCAGCTTTGGTGGGGACACCGTATTCCAGCATATTACTGTGAGGACTGCGGCGAAATGACCGTTTCAAAAGATGATGTTACAGTATGTCCAAAATGTGGCGGTACTCATATCCGTCAGGACGAAGATGTGCTGGATACCTGGTTTTCTTCTGCATTATGGCCATTTTCCACACTGGGCTGGCCCGAAAAGACCAAAGAATTGGATTATTTCTATCCGACAAGTGTGCTGGTCACAGGGTATGATATTATTTTCTTCTGGGTTGCCCGCATGATTTTCTCTGGCATGGAACAGATGAAAGAAGAACCGTTTAAAACTGTTTATATCCATGGGCTGGTACGCGACGCGCAGGGACGGAAAATGTCTAAATCCCTTGGTAATGGCATTGATCCATTAAAAGTCATTGAGGAATATGGTGCGGATGCCCTGCGCTTTACTTTGGTCACAGGTAATTCCCCCGGGAATGATATGCGTTTTTCAACGGAAAAGGTAGAATCCAGCCGGAATTTTGCCAATAAAATCTGGAACGCATCCCGCTTTATCCAAATGAACTTAACCATCAAGGAAACGGCATTGCCAGACCAGCTTGCACTGGAGGACAAATGGATTCTTTCCAAATATAATGACCTTGTAAAGGCTGTAACCGATAATATTGACAAATATGAACTGGGGCTTGCTGTGCAAAAGCTCTATGACTTTATATGGGACAATTTCTGCGACTGGTATATTGAAATTGCCAAGCCGCGCCTGCAAAATAAGGCAGACAGCACGGATCATGTGCGTGTACAGCAAGTGCTGTGCTATGTGTTGTCTGGCACAATGCAGCTTTTGCATCCATTTATGCCGTTTATCACCGAAACGATTTGGCAGGCGTTGCCGCATGAAGGCGCTTCTGTGATGGTTTCCAAATGGCCGGAATACCGGCAGGATCTGCATTTCCCGGCAGAGGCAGAACAGGTCGAAACGATGATGGATACCATCCGCGCAATTCGTGTTCGCCGTGCAGAATTGAATGTACCGCCGTCCCGTAAGGCGCAGGTTATGCTGCTGACGGACAAACGCCCGGTTTATGAAGCCGGTTCATTGTTCTTTACAAAATTATCTTATGCGTCATGCATCGAATTTTTAGATGCTGCACCAGAAAACGTGGAGGCACTGGTTTCTATTGTCACAAAGGGTGCGCAGGTTTATATGCCAATGGGCGAATTGGTTGATTTTGAAAAAGAGCGTGCCCGTTTGGAAAAAGAAAAGGCAAAAGTACAAAAAGACATTGATTTTGTCATGAAAAAGCTGAACAACCCAGGGTTTGTCAGCAAAGCGCCGCAAGCTGTTATCGCGCAGGAACGCGAAAAAGCAACAAAATACCAAGAACTGATGGGAAAATTAGAAGCAAGTCTAAACGCTTTACAGTGATCGATGAAGAGGAGGGGAGCGATTGTTCCTCTCCTTTTTTTGCGAAACAGATAAAATTAGACAAGTAAAAAACCTTTACATGAGGAGAAAGGACAATTTATTATGACACCAGTTGAACACATCCATGCACGCGGGCGGTTTTCAGGGAAACCTGGTTTACATCGTATCCGTGCATTATGCGAAGCACTTGGAAATCCACAGAAAAAATTAAAATTCATTCATATTGCCGGGACAAATGGCAAAGGAAGTACCGCGGCAATGCTGGCTTCAATATTTCAGCAGGCAGGTTATCATACGGGGCTGTTTACATCACCATTTCTTGTTACATTTCATGAACGGATTCAAGTCGATGGCTGTATGATTGATGACCATTCGCTGACACGGCTTGTGCGTCAAGTGGAAGCTGCTGAAAAAACGTTATCTTTGCCGCAAGGGGAGCATATTGGAGAATTTGAATTTGTGACAGCAATGGCGTTTTTGTATTTTGTGGAACAAAATTGTGAGATTGTCATTTTAGAAACAGGGTTAGGTGGGGAATTTGATGCAACAAATGTCATAGAAACACCTGTTCTAGCAGTTTTTACACCAATTTCATTGGATCATACTGAGGTTTTAGGACGGACAACTGGCGAAATTGCCCAAACAAAAGCGGGAATTATTAAACCGGGCGGGGCAGTGGTTTGTGCATATGGGCAGCCAGATGATGCACTGGAAATCATCCAGTCAGCCTGCCCAGCGGTACAGATTCCGGATATGCCGCAGCAAATACAATGCGATTTTCAAGGCGTCCGTTTTGTATGGGGCGGACAGCGATGGCACTGCCCCATGATTGGAGTACATCAGGTACAAAATAGCTGCACTGCATTACAGGCAGTTCGCGCTGTAAAACAGCAAGGATGGAATATCCCGGATAACGCGGTAAGCGTAGGACTTGGAAAGGCCAAAATCATTGGGAGAATGGAAATCCTGCATCAACATCCCACAGTAATTGTTGATGGTGGGCATAATATTGCTGGTGTAAAGGCAATTACAAGTACAATCAAAGCGCTTGATTATAAAGGCATATTGCATTTGGTTGTCGGCATGGTATCGGATAAGGATATCCATGCGTGTACCTTTACACTGGATGCTTTAAATGCCCATGTTTATGTGACACAGCCAGATAATGAACGTGCCCTTGCAGCTGAAAAACTAGCAGAATATTTTCAGCATCCAATAGGAATTTACCCAGTGGCAGCAGAGGCTTTTCAAGCGGCACTTGATGCAGCTGGGGAAGATGATATTATTTTCATTTGTGGATCATTATATTTAGCAGGGATTGCCAGAAAGTTTTTCACTGCCTGACAGAATATGATAAAAATAGTATGTAAATTGCAGTAAAATAAACCTGTAACTTGACCAGTTTTTTTGGCAGTGAGGTGAAATCATGCAAATTACACATGAACGGATAGGAGAAGGGATTGTTGTTCATATCCGGGACGAGTTAGGGCACCATGAAGCCCGCAAAGCAATTGATTATTTGGAAAACATCGTGATATTGTATCCTGTGGAACCTGTAATGTTGGATTTATCTGGACTTACATTTATGGATTCTTCAGGTCTTGCTGTTGCAATGAACCTGCACCGCGCTTTGCTCCGCACAGGACGGAAACTGGCAATCATAGGGACACCGCCGCAGGCAATGCGCGTTTTCAGCGCGGCTGGGCTTCCGCGCCTGATGACGTTTATCGACGGGAAAGGGGATAAACTATGTTGAATGTCATCAATAAAATGTCAATTAAGCTGGAAAGCCGTTCGATCAATGAAGGGTTTGCCCGGCAGACAGTTGCTGCATTTGTTGCGCAGCTTGACCCAACGGTGGAAGAACTAAATGATATTAAAACCATTGTTTCTGAAGCTGTGACAAATTCCATTGTGCATGGCTACCGCGACCGTTTGGGTTACATAACTGTTGCTGTGCGTTTGCTGGAAAATCGTGTCGCTGAAATTAAAGTGAAAGATTCCGGCTGTGGTATTCCAGATATTGCGCAGGCACGCCAGCCTTTATTTACAACCGGGGACGAGGAGCGGTCAGGTATGGGTTTTACCATTATGGAAAGCTTTACAGACCGGATTCATGTGCGTTCTGCTGTTGGAAAAGGGACATTAGTTACCCTTGTAAAGGCGATACATGGCAAACGGACGGAGGACAAGCTGTGACCAACAACCTGGAACTGATACAGCGTGCGCAGGATGGCGACCGGGATGCAGATGCAGCTTTGATAGAGCAGAATAATGGGCTGATTTGGTCAATTGTGCGGCGGTATTTAGGGCGTGGGGTTGAACAGGATGATTTATACCAATTGGCCTGCCTTGGATTTATTAAGGCAGTGCGTGGGTTTGATGGGGGATATGGAACACAGTTTTCCACCTATGCAGTGCCTAAAATTGCTGGGGAAATCCGCCGTTTTTTGCGGGATGACGGCACTGTAAAGGTCAGCCGCTCGGTTAAGGAACAGGCTGTCCGGCTGCGCCAGTTACAAAACCGGATGGAGGCAGAATCTGGGCGGGAAATTACCATTTCAGAACTGGCAGAATGTGCTGGCATCAGTGTGGAGGAAGCTGCGATGTGTGAACAGGCAACGCAGTCAGCAGATTCTTTACAGCGAGAAGTTGGGGAGGATGGTTCTGCCCTTGGCGAGCTGCTTGGAGATGATGGGATAGAAGAGCAGATCACCACACGGTTGGCATTGCGCAGTGCGATTGCTGCGCTCCCTGAACGGGAAGGACAAGTGATTGCGCTGCGGTATGGGCGAAACCTGACCCAGCAGCAATGCGCACGGATTTTAGGCGTATCGCAAGTGCAGGTATCCAGATTAGAACGCCGTGCAGTTGAACGGATGCGTGCAGAATTAATCCCATAAGGGCAGACAGTAAAGGATGTCTGCCTTTTTTGTGGAACGAATGTTTCTAGCTTGTTGCAGGATGCAGCAGTATGTGATATAATAAAAGACAACTTCATAGGAAAAGGGATTATACACATATGGAACTTACAAAATTTGATATACAATATGCCGCAATTCGCCGTTCGATTATTGAACAGCATTTTTCGCACTTAAATGAAATGCAGTTAGAAGCAGCGTTAAAAACAGAAGGACCGCTTTTAATCCTGGCAGGTGCAGGCAGCGGCAAAACCACTGTGCTGATCCAGCGGATTATCAATATCCTGCGATTTGGCAGGGGGGCATCTTGTGAATATGCGCCAGAGGGTGCCAGCCAGCAGGATTTGGCATTCCTGATGGAATATTTGAACAACCCAAAGCCGGAAGATGAACAGCGTGCGGAATATTTGTGTTCGGTTGACCCTGCAAAGCCATGGGAAGTGATTGCCATTACATTTACAAATAAAGCAGCAAGTGAAATCCGGGAACGGCTGATTCAAGCTGTCGGGGAGCAGCAAGCCAGGGCAATTTGGGCGCATACATTCCATACAGCGTGTCTGCGCATCCTGCGGCGCGATATTGAGCGGCTGGGGTATGATAAAAATTTTACCATTTATGATGAAGATGATAAAAAACGGGTGATTACTGATATTTTAAAGCGGATGAAATTGGATGAGCATATGTTTGATCCGCGTGCTGTAATGAGTGCCATTTCCCGCGCAAAGGATAACTTGATAACACCAAAAAAGTATGCTGCAGACGCACAAAATGATTTATATAAAGGGAAAATCGCTGAAATTTATGTGTTATATCAAAAAGAATTAAAACTGGCAAGCGCATTGGATTTTGATGATATTATTATGAAAACCGTGCAGCTTCTCCAGCAGAATGAGGATATCCTTACATATTACCAACAGAAATTCCGGTATGTGCTTGTTGATGAATATCAGGACACCAACCATGCACAGTATGTCCTGACCAGCCTGCTTGCAGGTGGGCAGCAGAATTTATGTGTAGTTGGTGATGATGATCAAAGCATTTATAAATTCCGTGGGGCAACAATCACCAATATATTGGAATTTGAAAGCCAATATCAAAATGCGTATACAATCCGTTTGGAGCAGAATTATCGGTCTACAGATACAATTTTATGCGCAGCAAACGAAATTATCCGTCATAACCAGAACCGTAAAGGCAAAGAGCTTTGGACACAGCAGGGCGGCGGTGCAAAAATTAAGCTGCACCGTTCAGACAGCCAGGAAACAGAAGCGGCATATATTGCCGACTGCATTTTGAATGGGCTTTCACAAGGCAAACATTGGAGTGATTTTGCGGTATTATACCGAAACAATGTTTTATCCAATAATATTGAAGCAGCATTCCGCAGGCACGCTATTCCATATCGCATTTATAAAGGGCGTGATTTCTTCTCACGTGCGGAAATTCGGGATATGTTTGCTTATTTATGGGTGATCGAAAACCCATCAGATACATTGCGGCTGAAACGTATTATCAATGTGCCGCCGCGGAAAATTGGCGAGCGTTCCATTGAAATCGCAGAGGAAATTGCAGCGGCAAACAATATGGATTTATATGAAGTCATCCAGAAAGCGGGAGATTTCCCGGAATTGTCGCGTGCTGCCAAAGCAATGTCACAATTTGCGCAGATGATGGACAACCTGCGCCAGCAGCAAGAATACCTGTCTTTGCCGGAATTATATGATGAACTGCTTGAAAAAAGCGGTTATCTTGCAGCACTGGAAGCAAAAAAGAATTTGGAATCCCGTGGGCGCGCGGAAAATATCATGGAACTAAAATCCAACTTAGTGGATTATCAGGAACGGACAGAAACGCCAACACTTTCAGCATTCCTAGAGGAAATGGCATTGTTTACAGATAGCGACCATACGGATGAAAATGAAGACGCAGTATTATTGATGACCATGCATTCCGCAAAAGGGCTGGAATTCCCACAAGTATTTTTATGCGGCATGGAGGATGGCTTATTCCCATCTTACCGGTATGAGGAACACAGCGAAGAAATGGAAGAGGAACGGCGGCTTTGTTATGTCGCAGTGACGCGCGCAAAGGAACAGCTTTATATCACGTTCGCGCGGCAGCGTATGATTTATGGGCGCACGCAATATAATAAACCTTCCCGTTTTATTGAGGAAATTCCAGCAGATTTGGTGGATTCTAATATTTCCGCGCATCAGTCGGAACCAGAAATCATAAAAGCAGGTTTTCCACAGAAAGCAGCATATTCGGGTGTATATCGCACAGCGGCAGAAATTGAAAAGCAGCAAGCCATGGCTCAGAGTGATATTCATTCTGCTTTTCAAGCTGGGGACAGGGTACAGCATAAAGTTTTTGGCGCTGGGATGGTTGTATCCGCAAAACCATTAGGGGCAGATTTGCTTTTGGAAATTGCCTTTGATACCAAAGGGACAAAGCGTTTGCTGGCAAAAAGCGCCATGCAGTTTATTCAAAAATTATAATTGCGGCACAGCAAAAAAACAGGTGGACTGCCCCAAAAAGCAGCACACCTGTTTTTTGTGATTTTTATTCAGAAACCAGCAGGTTAAAACGCCATAAATGACATACAATCCACATAATAATCCATAAATGCAGCGCTGGCAGAAAGGGATAATTCGGTTGCATTTTTGGCAAGGTTTTCGCTATATTCACGCAAAGAATGGTTCATCAGCAGCATTGCGGCGCCGCCTAATGCGCCATTGCCAATGAATTCGGTTTTATCCCGCAAAGCGGCAGGGAACAGCCCAATGGCACAGGCTGAATCATAATCCATACTGCTGCCAAAGCCGCCAGCAATGCAGAAACGTGCCACATCTGCCGCTTCAATCCCTTCTTCTTCAAGAAGGGTGATTACACCGGCGCAAATGGCGGATTTTGCAAGTTGGATTTGCCGCACATCTTTTTGAATAATGGTGACACCGCTATCTCCAATTTCATAATCTTCGTCCAGATAACCGGAGTCATCAATGGTTTCATTTTCAAGCATCAGCCGCAAGGCATCCAGTATTCCGGAACCACATACGCCAATGGCAGGCTTATCCTGTACGGTTTCATAACATACCTGCCCATTTTCCATGCGAACCGCACGGATTGCGCCTGCGGCGGCAGGCATACCCTGGCTTAGCCCAGCGCCTTCAAATGCAGGACCTGCGGCAGTGGAACAGCATAATAAACGCCCCTTGTGTAAGAGTGCCATTTCGCCATTGGTGCCGATATCTGCTAGGAGCTGGACGCCGTCCTGATGGGTCATGCCGGAAGCCAAAATCGCACAAATGATATCCGCGCCAACATAAGCACCAATACAGCGCGGCAAATAAACCGGTGCGCCAGCAAGGGTGCGGCGGCTCATACAGCCGAAATATGATTGTACATCAAAGGGGACAACAGCCAGCGAAGCAGGGTCTAACCCTTCATATAAATGCAGCATGGTGCTGTTGCCCGTGACAACCGCTTCATCAACTGTATCGATACCCGCTTCTTTCAGGCATTCGGCAGACATTTCCTCAAGCTGGTTTGCAATCAAATCAGAAAGGGTATCCAGTCCATCGGATTTACAGGCTTCAATGCGGGAAATGACGTCTGCGCCATAACCGCGCTGCCGGTTTTCCGCTAGCCGTTCGGCAAGAACGGTACCAGAAGCGCGGTCAAAAAGCTGGACAGCAACCGTTGTTGTACCGATATCAACAGCAATACCATAGCCAGTTTCGGTATGGTCAAAAGGAGCGGTTTTATTCCATGCGATGATTTTTGCCGCACCTTCTGCATGCAAATAGATGGAAACATCCCCTTGGGCATGGCAGAAACAAGCCAGACGGATGCCGGATGCTAAATCCTGCTTGCTGAGCAGTTTGCATTCTGCAGTGGAAGGCGCACTAACTGCGCCTTCTACCCGCACGCGGCATTTACCACAGGTATGGTTGCCTGCGCAAGGCATTGCAAAGGATGGCTCTTCATGATGCAGGACATCACTCAGCAGGGTGCCAGGTGCAATGTGGACTGTTTTGATGCCGGATGCGCTGTAAATCGTCATTGTATTCATGATTTTTATCCTCCTGGCTGTTGTTAGGTTAAATCCGCTTTTTCTGGGGTGACACAAGTGGCAGCTGTTACAGTGACAAGGGTGCAAAGCTTAATACTGCCTGCAATAATTGGTTCGCTGGACGCTTCCAAAGCAATATCCCCAGTTGCGCCTTGTTCGCGTACACGAGAAATTGCCCATTCTTTCAGCGAATCGGTTGCCCATGCAACGGCAGCTTCTTCGTCCTCAAAATAACGGGCTTCCTGCCCTGTGCAAAGCACCTCATAATCGCCTTTGATTTCGCCATCTGCGGAGCAGCCATGCGGGCGGATTTCTGCGGTAGCTGTGATACTGATTTTGCCTGTCACAGCGCCGACTGCATTTGCAGTAGGGGCGCTGTCTGGGATAACAAATTCTGCGCCAAATGCGCGGGCTGCCGCAGGCAGGAATAAATGGGTAGGACCGCCGATGCCAATAATTTTCGCAGGCGAGTGGAACAGGTAATGGATGAGTGGGTTGCCTCCGGAATCCCGTGCTTCCCACTGCATTCGCAGCAATTCCTGTACCCCTTGGTCAATCCCTTTGTTGCGGTAATAATCCGAACTGTATTCCAAAAGCATTTTGGAAATGCCATAAAATACTTCCCGCTCGACATATTCATAAATATTCTTACAAAGGGTTTCCGGGGAAAGCCCAAGCGATGCCGCAGCAAACCGCAGTGCAAGGATAGACGCAGTGCGGTTATACTTTGTAAAATCGCCCATTGCGTGCATCACGTCGGTCGGGGTTAGTCCAGCACGCAGGATAATGCCGAGCTTTTCCATCGTATGGGTGTTAAGGGCATAGCATTCAATCCCAAGCAGGTCACATGCTTGCTGGACACTGAGCGGGCGTTCCTCCAGCGTTTGGCAAAGCATTATTTCTTGTTTGTCAAGCGGCAAGTTGCGCCAGTCATCCCGTGCAAGGGTTAAAAATTCATGCAGCGGCTGGGTATGGGCAGGGACAGCCTGCACCTGCTGCCGCAGGATATCTGCAATAAAAGGGTAACGGCTTGCCAGCACACACAAAGGGATCACACGATCTGGTCCAACAGACATCCCATCCAAAGACCAACGTACAGCACTGTCGCCGCCCAGCGCAAAGGAAGATGCAAACAGCCCTTTGACCAGCGTGCGCCAGCCGCCCACACGGATTCCCTCATCAGAAAGCACTGGCATCCGGTTTTCGACCAAAGCAATGTCAGTTGTGGTGCCACCAATGTCAACAACAACGGCATAATCTGCATCTGTCAATGCGCAGCCGCCAAGCGCGCTGGCAGCGGGACCGGAAAGCAGAGTTTCCACCGCGTGTTCTGCCGAATATTCACAGCTCATCAGACTGCTGTCTGAACGGACAATCATGACGTCAGCAGTAATGCCGCGCTGACGGAAAGCTTCACGTACAGCGTCCAGAAAACGCCCAGTCACAGGCAGAAGCCCAGCGTTCAGCAGAGCGCTTGCACCGCGCTCCAAACTGGAAAGCCCGGAAAACAGTACACTTGCGCACATGGTTGGCAGCCCTGTGGTTTCGCTGATGATTTGGGCAGCTTTCTTTTCCAGCACACCGCCATTGCGCACGCCATAAACCTCACAGACAGCGGCAGCTTCCACATCAGCAAACCAGCTTTTTGCATTTTCCCGCAGCAAATCCCAGTCAGGCTCCTGCTCAATGCCGCCATTGATCGTTGTTTTGCAGGCAAGGTAACGGACATCATCTGGGTCGGTCAGCCCATAATCCGCGCCAAAGCGTTCAACGCCTTTATGATCAATGCCAAGCAGGAGCAGGCGGGTGCGGCGGAATTTGCCTTCCACACAGGCATTTGTGGCGAGTGTTGTCGATAAGCCAGCCAGCACAGCCTGCCGGCAAAGTGATTGGTCTAAACCATCTAAGGCATTGAGAATGCCAATGGTTAAATCGTGCGGGGTGGTAAGCGCTTTATTCTGCCCCACAACGCGGTGCGTCATAAAATCATAAAGTACTGCATCTGTGCAGGTGCCGCCAGTATCAATGCCAATGCCAAGTTTCATAGTGGCTTTTTCCTCCTCACTGAAAGGTCAGCAGATGTTATATTCCCTATTATAAGTTTTTCTGCAGCGGCTGTATAGGAGAATATGCGCATGGGTAAGACGAAATTGACAATATTCTGCCGGCAGCAAGAAAATAAAATCAAGGGCTTGCCATTCGCCGCGAATGCACGTATAATGGATACCAAATATGTAGGAAAGCAAGGGATAATCATGAGGATTGCTTTGGTTGGGTGTGCTGTGATGAACCGGGAGGTTTCAACTTTGGTGGCACAAAGCCCTAATATTATACGTGTTTGGTGGCTGCGGCAGGGGCTGCATAATACGCCGGATTTACTGCGCACCGAAGTACAAAAGACAATTGATGAAATTGAAAAAGAAAACGAATCGCTGGAGGAAAATTTACGGTTTGAAGTGGTTGTTTTGGGGTATGGCTTGTGTTCCAATGGGGTCATTGGTTTACGCAGCCGCACGCTGCCGCTGGTTGTGCCGCGGTGTGACGATTGCATTTCTTTATTTTTGGGTTCTGCCGCTCGTTACCGTAAATTGTTTCGGGAAATGCCAGGGACATTTTGGTACAGCCCCGGATGGATTGAACAATCTTTTATGCCGTCAACCGAAAATTACGCGCGCAGGCTGGCAGAATATACGGAACTTTATGGCGAGGATAATGCGGAATATCTGTTAGAATGTGATAATGCGTGGATGAAGAATTATAAATACTGTGGTTATATTACCTGCCCATTTGCCCGTTTTCCAGAACATGAGGCATTTTCAAAACAGGCTGCCCAGGATTTTGGTTGGGAATACCGCGAAATAGAAGGGGAAATGGGTTATTTTGAAGCGCTCGTCAATGGTCCATGGGATGACAGCCGGTTTCTCACCTGCCCGCCGCAAAGCGTCATAGAACAGGATTTCAGCGATAAAAAATTCCGCAGCATTCCAGCAGGTGCCCCAGACCTTTAAAGACAAGCTTTTGGGCATGAAGTCAATTCAGTGCAAAAGTAAGTCAATATCATCCTAACTGTTTGGGGAAAATTCATGCTATTGTATTATCAACAGGAAAACAAGCCTGAGAAGATTCAAAGTTATCATTTTGGTTGATTTCATGCAGGAGGAGAAAACCATGAAAATGAATATGTATCAGTGGGTCGAGGATCTCAAAGCAGCAGAAGTTAAGAAAGCAATGCCTGTCCTTTCCTTCCCATCCATCCAGCTTTTGGACATTACCGTTGAAAAGCTGATCAGTGACAGCGATATCCAGGCAAAAGGCATGAAAGCAGTTGCAGACCGTACTCCAAAAGCAGGCGGCTCGGTTAGTCTGATGGATCTGTCTGTTGAAGCAGAATGCTTTGGCTCTACCATCCGTGTATCCGATGACGAAGTGCCAACCGTTATTGGTTCTGTTATTTCCACCGAAGTGGAAGAAGATGAACGCATGGAACAGGCAGAAGCGCTTCAGGTTCCGGAAGTTGGCGCAGGGCGTACCCAGATCTATATTGATGCGATTGAAAAAGCTGTAAAACTGATTGAAGACCGTCCAGTATTTGCTGGCGTAATTGGGCCATTCTCATTGGCAGGGCGTTTGCTCGACGTTACGGAAGCAATGGTTTATTGCTATGATGAACCGGATATGGTACATGTTGTGCTGGATAAAGCAACAGAATTTATCATCAAGTACATCCAGGCATACAAAGCTGTTGGTGCAAATGGTGTTGTTATCGCAGAACCGCTTGCCGGTCTGCTTTCTCCGGCACTGGCACAGGAATTTTCCGGTGATTACTGCAAACGCATTGTTGATGCGGTACAGGACGAAAACTTCATTGTGGTTTACCACAACTGCGGCAATACAACAATCCTGACATTGGATTCTATCTTGTCCTGCGGCGCAAAGGTTTACCACTATGGCAATGCGATCGACATGGCAGAAATGATGGCAAAAATGCCATCTGATATCCTTGCTATGGGCAATGTTGACCCGGCAGGTGAATTCCGCGGCGGCACACCGGAATCGATCCGCAAGGCAACGCTGGATGTGATGGAAGCTTGCTGCAAATATCCAAATTTCTGCATTTCTTCTGGCTGCGATATCCCGCCAATGTCCAGCTGGGATAATATTGATGCTTTCTTTGCAGCAGTTGATGAATTTTACGCAAAATAAGCAGTGTCCCATTTCGCGTAAGCCGCCCATAAAAAGGGCGGCTTACGTATTATTTTTACCATGCAGCAAAATAAACATCCCCTGGCAAAAGCCAGGGGATGTTTTAACTGCGCATATCGCGGTATTTGCCAGGGGAAGTCCCGACATGGCGTTTAAAAATGCGGGTAAAATAGCTTTGGTCATCAAATCCAACCGCACAGGCAATTTCTGCAATTGGCATGGTGGTTTCCCGCAAATATGCTTTACTGCGTTCAATGCGCAGACGGTTTACATACTCTGTAAAGGTACAGCCCAGATCATCTTTCAGGATGCGGCAAAAATATGATTTTGATAAATAAACCTGTTCGGCAGCTTGTTCAAGCGTCAGTTTTTCGGATAAATGTTCTTTGATAAAAGCAGAAGTTTTCCGAATGACATTTTGATGTTTGATATCAGTAAAATCAAAGACAAAGCTGATGAATTTATGCAGCATTGCACTCAGCCAGATATTCAGCGATTCAAAATCGCGAAAATGGTCAACTTCCTGCCCTTCATGGTAGCACAGGCTAAATACTTCGTTGACATCTGCGCCGCCATCAATCGCGGCGCGGGACATCAAAGTAAGCAGTTCACGCACACGGGTTTTGAAAATCTCAAGGTTCGTGCCGCTGACATAGTAAAGCTGCAAAAGCAGTTCATTCAGCAATTTTTGAGAGCTTTCCTTATCGCCATCACGGATTAATTGCTGAAGCTGACGTTCACTGTCAAGCGGGTAGATGGTGTGGACGGGCTGTTCAGATAAATCATACATCATCTTCAAAATTTCAGCTTGGCGCCCAGAATCGACATCAGGCGTGGCTGGGATACCGGTTAGGTAGCCGCAAACCGCATGGACGGTTTCATTCAGCGCCCGTGCCTGGGCTGTGGTCAGGTAGGGGACATTATCAAGTGGGTCATGGTGCATCATGCTACTGTCCTCAAAAATATCCTCATTGCTGTTGGTCATGACAAAGGGACCAGTAATCAGGCAATATTCCATGGCTTTGCTGGGTTGGCGCAGGGCAGTGGCAATAAAAACAAGCCCTCGCGGGCAGTAATAGATGAATTTCCCATCCCATCGTTCTGCTTCATAACAGCCATACAGATGGGTTTTATAAGCATTGCATAGTTGATCTTTCAGTTCGCAGCCACACCGGAATGGCGCATTGCAGAAATTCCCAGCAGGGATATCAAGCAATGTACAGTGGACATGGGAAAGGGTTTGGATATGCGCACAGAAATGGAGTGCCTGTTCCTGAATGTCCATGAAAAAACCACCCCTTAAATAAAAATGATTGTGGATAAGGCAGGGCTTAACCGTGCTTCTTATTATAGCAAAACGGCAATAAAAAAGCAAATTAAATGCTGGAAAAAGCGGATATGGTGAAAAATTGGGCAAAGCAGTGCTAAATTGAAGAAAATTCTTCAATTGACGTGGCGGGTGGATATGCGTATAATGGGGATATTCCCTGGGACAAGGGGAGAAAGGGTTTTAAGCTTGCGGCAGGGGGCTTGTGATGAAAAAAAGGCATACACATACTGGGGCGCATTCGATTGATTATTTTGCATACGCTTCCGGACTGAATGGTTGGAATGCAGCATTTAAGACTGCATTCTCTATGGGGAGCTTGATTTTGTGCATTGCAGCAGACCATATTTTTGTATCCCTGTTTTTTATCCTTGCTATGTCGGTGCTGATTATCATACCGGGCAAGCTGCCTGTGCATGATTACCTTGCTTTGCTGTGCATCCCGGTTTTTTTCATGCTGATGAGCGGGATTACCATTGCATTTGATATATCTCTCGCCGCAAAGGGAGATTATTGCTGGAAAATTGGCTGCTTCTTTTTCTCCGTCACCCATGCCAGCTTATGGTATGCGCTGTCGCTGACACTGCGGGCATTGGGTGCGGTCAGTGCAATGTATTTGCTGACATTGACAACCCCAGCCTGTGAGATTGTCAGTGTACTGCGCCGTTTGCACTTGCCTAAGGTTTTTATAGAACTGATGTATTTGATTTACCGGTTTATTTTTATCTTGTTGGATGCACATGGCAGAATGCGCGAAGCGGTAGAATCTCGGTTAGGTTTCCGCGATTTCCGGACATCCTGCCGTTCGTTTGGTGGTATTGCAGGCAATCTGCTGGTTTGTTCCATGCGTAGGGCAAGGGTTTATTATGATGCCATGCTGTCGCGTTGTTATGATGGGGATATGCGTTTTTTGGAACCGAAAAAACCTGTTCGCGGCAGGCATGTCCTGTTGGCAGGTGCAGTTTGGCTGGCAGCTTTGCTGATTTGGCTGGCAGGGAAAGGGGGCTGAAATCAATGCCGGAAACCATTTTGCAGGTAAGAGGGCTTTGTTATGCTTATGAGGCAGGCAGGCAAGCGCTTCAGGATATTTCCCTTGATATCAGGCAAGGGGAACGCATTGCTGTGCTGGGCACCAACGGAGCAGGGAAATCTACATTTTTCTTATGCTTGAATGGTGTGCTGGAACCACAAGAAGGACAGATCCTTTTACATGGCAAACCAGATGGGCGTTCTCGTAATGGACTGCGTGAACACGTTGGCATTGTGTTTCAAAATGCGGATGATCAGATGATTGCGTCAACTGTGCTTGCTGAGATTTCTTTTGGACCGATGAATCTCCGCTTGCCGCTGCCAGAAGTGGAACGGCGAGTGGATATGGCAGTCAGGGCAATGGATTTAGACGATTACCGCAACCGCCCACCACATTATCTGTCCGGCGGAGAAAAGAAACGGGTAAGCATTGCGGATATTATTGCCATGGAACCCGAAGTCATTTTATTTGACGAACCTGCGGCATCACTCGACCCGGCAGGCACGGAAATGTTGGAACAGCTTTTGGATAATTTATCTGCTGCGGGAAAAACACTGATGATTGCAACCCATGACATGGATTTTGCATTTCGTTGGGCAAGCCGTGTCCTTGTGTTCAGCCAGGGCAGGGTCATTGCCGATGGGCAGCCGCTGACAGTATTTCAGGAAGAAACCATAATCAGACAGGCAAACCTGCGCCAGCCTGCCATGCTGACGGTATTTCAAAGTTTATGTGCCCATGGGCTGCTTCCAGAAGGTTTGCCTTGCCCGCGTACGCCTGCGGCGCTGGATACATTACTGGGGACATTGCCGGTTGGACGATAATGTCGTTTTTTGCACAAAAATATGAAAGCTTTCTGGGGTTATTGACAGCCGCCCACTTTTAACGTACAATGAAATTATCCTTTTCAGCAATGATGGATTTTTGCTGAAAGCATAAAGGTGCCTGTGTTTTCTCCGCAGGTGAAAAGGGAAAAGGGTGCAATCCCCTTACGGTCCCGCCGCTGTAACGGGTTTTTCCATAACCCGGAGTCAGAAGACCTGCCTTTATGTATGAGGGTGCATGGCAGCTACGAGCGATGGCTGGTATGCAGGATACCTTTGTAAAGCAGGGGGAAATTGGTTTTGCCGCCTTGTACCCAAAGGGAAATGCCTGAATGCCGGTTTTGGTGCGTGGGAAGCATCATAAACACGGCATTTTCGTTTGAAAGGAGAAATACCATCATGACAAGGAAAAAAATCGTTGGGTTGTTTGCCGCATTTGCCTTGCTGTTTGGCACGGTTCCGGCAGCAGGTGCCATGCACATTATGGAGGGCTACCTGCCAGGGGGAATGTGTCTGCTTTGGGGAGCAGTATGCCTGCCGTTTCTGATTTATGGGCTGTTTGCCCTGAAAAAAACGTTGGCGCATGACCGCCGTTCCATTACCCTGATTGCAATGGCAGGTGCGTTTATTTTTGTCATTTCTTCACTTAAAATCCCCTCCGTTACGGCTTCCTGTTCCCATATGACAGGAACAGGGTTGGGCGCTATTTTATTTGGACCTTCCGCGGTTTCAGTGCTTGGTATCATTGTGCTGATTTTCCAGGCAATTTTACTTGCGCATGGTGGGTTGACCAGCTTGGGTGCAAATACCTTTTCGATGGCGATTGCTGGTCCATTTGTTTCCTTTGCAATCTTTCAGGTGTGCCAAAAATTAAAAATCAATAAAATGGTTGCTGTTTTTCTGGCAGCATCATTGGGCGACTTATTTACATATTGTGTAACTGCGGTGCAGCTTGCTGTGGCGCATCCGTCACCAGACGGTGGTGTTGGGCTGGCAGCAGCTAAATTCCTTGGCGTATTTGCTCCAACACAAGTGCCGCTGGCAGTGGTAGAAGGCATTTTAACTGTTGTGATTATGATTGCACTGGAAAGCTATGCACGTCCAGAACTGAAAGCGATTGGGTTTGAAAGGGAGGCTGCTTGAGATGAGTCGGAAAAATAAAAAACTTGTTATTTTGTTGCTTTTGATTGTCGCAGTCATTGTGGTTGTCCCAGTGGTTGCGCTGCCAGGTGCGGAATTTGGCGGTTCGGATGATGCAGGCAGTGAAATGGTGACAGAAGTGACAGGACAGGAATATGAACCATGGTATACGCCAGTTTTAGAACAGGCTTTGGGCGGGGAACTGCCAGGGGAACTGGAAAGCCTGCTGTTCTGCCTGCAAACCGGCATTGGTGTTGGTGTTATCTCTTTCTTTTTGGGGCGTATGGTGGAACGCAAAAAACAAGAAGCAAAAAAAGCAGAATAAAAAATGAAATGGGCAGGCAGGGAGGATATTTCCGCTCTGCCTTTGCTATAAAACGAAGGGGGGATAGATTTTGGTCTATAAAAACCAGCAGCAGCTTCGACAAGGCTATACAACAGGTTCCTGTGCGGCGGCAGCGGCACAGGCGGCAGCGGTGCTTTTGCTGACTGGGCAGCCGCCGCAGTGTGTGACGCTGCATACCCCAAAAGGCAAGGTGCTTTGTTTAACGCCGGAATGTGCCCATTTTGAAGGGCAGGCGGCAGTATGTGCCATTCGGAAAGACAGCGGCGATGACCCAGATGTCACCAATGGCATCCGGATTTTTGCATCTGTATGCCGGCAGGAGCAAGGTATTCAGATAGATGGCGGCAAGGGCATTGGCAAAGTGACCCGTCCAGGGCTGGCAAACCCGGTCGGTTGTGCTGCCATTAACCCGGCGCCGCGTGCGCAGATTACTGCCGCGGCAGAAAAAGCAGCACAGCTTTATGGTTATCATGGGGGCTTCCATATTACCATCTCAGCGGAACATGGTGAGGAAATTGCCCGGCAGACTTATAATGCACATTTGGGCATTGTGGGTGGGATCTCTATTTTAGGCACCAGCGGTATTGTGGAACCGATGAGTGAAGCTGCCATTATGGAAACCACCCATCTGGAACTGGACAGTGTTTTTGCTTTGGGGCAGCGCATTGCATTTCTTTGTCCAGGGAATTATGGCGCGGATTTTGCGCGGGATGTGCTGGGGCTGGATTTGGAACGCGCTGTAAAGGTTTCAAATTTTATCGGGGATGCACTTGATTATGCTGTATATAAAGGCTTCCCACGTATTTTGCTGGTTGGTCATGCGGGCAAGCTGGTCAAGTTGGCAGCTGGGGTGATGAATACCCATTCTTCGGTTGCTGATGGCAGACAGGAAGTTTTTACAGCTTATGCGGCGCTTTGTGGCGCGCCGGCTGTGGTTTTAGAAAACCTGATGGACTCAGCTACAGTGGATGCTTGTATTGCGCTGCTGGATCAAGCAGGTCTGCGGGATGCTGTGCTTTCTAAAATCGGCAAGGCAATTGAAACCCGGCTTGCAGCGCGTTTGCGCGGCAAATCAGAAGTACAATATATGATGTTTACCAATCAATATGGGTTGCTGGCATATTCTGCTGGCGCGCATGGACTATGTAAGGAATTGCAGGAGAAACAATGAGTCAAGGTATTTTATATGGAATTGGTGTGGGACCGGGGGACCCGGAACTGATGACCCGGAAAGCAGTACGCATTTTGGAAGAATGCGATGTGGTTGCCGTGCCACAGTCAGAAGGAAATGATAAAACGGCAGTTGGTATTGCCGCAGAATTTATTGGGGGCAAACCGCTGCTATACTGTGATATGCCAATGACGCGGGATAAGGCAAAAATGGAAGCAAGCCATGCAAAAGCCGCAGATGATATTTGCGCGCTGCTGGATGAAGGGAAAACGGTTGCTTTTCTCACATTAGGCGACCCAACAATATATTCTACCTCCTGGTATGTGCATAAACGCGTGCAGCAAAGGGGATATGATGCGCGGTTAGTGCCAGGTGTGCCTTCTTTTTGCGCTGCGGCTGCTGAGGCAGGCATCGCACTCGTTGAAGGCGGCGAAATGCTGCATATTATCCCAGCTTCTCATATTGCAGAACCGCAGGCGCTGCATCTTGCTGGTACCAAAGTATTGATGAAATCCGGCAAATCCATACTCAATATGCGGGAAGCATTGCGCAAAAACGGCAGCCTTGAAAACGCTGTGCTGGTGGAACGGGCAACCATGGAAGGACAACGGGTTATCCGCAACTTGGATGAACTGGATGAAAAAACAGGGTATTTCTCCGTTATTATTGTAAAGGAGGGACAGGCATGATTTATTTTGTCGGTGCAGGTTCCGGTGCGCCGGATTTGATTACCATACGCGGCGCGAAACTTATCCAGCAGGCAGATGTGATTGTCTATGCTGGATCATTGGTCAATCCAGCGCTGCTTGAAGATAAAAAAAATGGCTGTATGGTTTATAACAGCGCAAAAATGACGCTGGAACAAGTGATGGATGTGATGGTTCCGGCATCGAAAGCCGGTAAACTGGTTGTCCGTCTGCACACTGGCGACCCTTGTGTTTATGGCGCACACCGGGAACAAATGGATGTGCTGGACCGGGAAGGGCTGGCATATGAAGTTGTGCCAGGTGTTTCCTCTTTTTGTGGTGCAGCCGCAGCGCTGAAAGCAGAATATACATTGCCAGATGTATCCCAAACGGTTATCCTCACCCGTATGGAAGGGCGCACCCCTGTGCCGCCAAAAGAAAAAATAGAGCTGCTTGCTGCCCATGGTGCAACAATGGTGATTTTTTTGTCAGCAGGGCAGCTGGAACTGCTGAGCCAGCGTTTGATAGAAGGTGGCTATGCCTCAGATACTCCGGCAGCAATTGTTTATAAAGCAACTTGGCCCGATGAAAAGGTGATCCGTACCACAGTCAGCGGGTTGGCACAAGCTGCAAAAGCACATCAGGTGACAAAAACTGCGCTGATTACCGTTGGCGGTTTTCTGGGAAATGAATATCAGCGTTCTAAATTATACGATCCATCCTTTACAACCGAATTTCGTGAGGCATCTCAATGATTTGGGGAAAAGTGATTTCTTTTACCGACCGTGGCGCCGCAGTTGGGCAGCGTATTGCTGCTTTGATGCCAGAGGATCAGATTGAATTATATGCACGTGGGATAGATTTATCAATAAAGCATACCTTTTTAACACGCATGGTGCAGCAGGCGATGGTAGATTGCGGTTTGATTGTATTTGTTGGCGCGGTGGGCATTGCAGTGCGTGCGGTTGCGCCATATTTACAAGGGAAAACATATGATCCAGCGGTGTTGGTCATTGATGAAAATGCACAGTTTGTCATTTCTTTGCTGTCTGGGCATATTGGCGGCGCGAATGTGTTGGCACAACGTTTGGCAGACGGCTTAGGCGCACAGGCGGTGATTACAACAGCAACCGATGGCCGCGGTATATTCGCTGTGGATACTTGGGCAAAAAAACAAGGCTGCA
Source organism: uncultured Butyricicoccus sp. (assembly GCA_964017555.1). GTDB lineage: Bacteria > Bacillota > Clostridia > Oscillospirales > Butyricicoccaceae > Butyricicoccus_B. The sequence continues at coordinate 22,432 of CAXHNU010000041.1, forward strand.
CTGTGATGGAAGCGGAACAGATTCGGTTCCTTTCAGCCGCGCTTTTGCGCGGCGAAACGATTGGGATACGGTCAGATTTCCCAATAGAAGGCATTCTGCCTTCTGGCGTTAAGCTGGATGGCACACCAGAAAGCGGGTTTGTTATCAGCCTTCACACCAACGCGCAGCCATTTGCCCATACGCTGCATTTGGTGCCGCGTATTGTGCATATGGGCATTGGCTGCCGGCGCGGGATATCACAGCAGGCAGTGGAAGCTGCTGCCTGTATGGCACTGAAAACCCATGGCATTGCTTGGCAGGCTGTCTGTAAAGTTGTTTCCCTTGATATAAAAAAGGACGAAGCGGGGCTATGTGCTTTTTGTATGCAGCATAGTTTACCCTTTGAAACATTTTCAGCGGATGCACTAAAATCTTTGCCTGGGGAGTTTCATTCATCTGCATTTGTGCGGCAAACGGTTGGTGTGGATAATGTCAGCGAACGTGCTGCTGTAAAAAGTGCAGGCGGCGCACTGGTTTGCCATAGAATTGTAAAAGATGGTGTGACAGTCGCACTGGCACAGGAAAATTGGAGGGTACAGTTTTGAACCTGCAAATGGTAGGCATTGATTTTCATGGCGCAGATATTGCGCAGCGGGAACCGTTATCCTTTACCAAAAGCAAAGTACAGCATCTTTTGCCGGTACTGGCTGCAGCGGATGGGGTACAGGCGTGCGTCTTGCTGTCCACCTGCAATCGGACAGAATTATATTTGCATACCAGCCATCCAGTCGATGGTTTGTCGTTGCTGGCTGAAGCAGCTGGCGTTTGTGCGGAAGATTATAGGGGTTTTCATGTGCCGCGGCAGGGGGAACAGGTTGCATACCATATTATGGAGGTTGCTGCGGGTCTGAAATCGCAAATTTTTGGAGATGATCAAATTGTGACGCAGGTACGTGCGGCGCTGGAACTTGCCCGCGAAGCGGGGACAACTGACAGCATTTTAGACACGCTTTTACGCCGTGCGATAACTGTTGGCAAACGGGTCAAAACTGAAACGCGGCTTGTTGGTGTGCCTTCTTCCGCGGCGGCTTGCGGCGTATATAAAGCAGCACAATATTTTGGTTCATTGCAGGGCAAACGCGCGGTTGTCATTGGCAATGGGGAAATGGGGCGTCTTTCTGCGGCATTGCTGCATGAAGCTGGCTGTGATGTAACCATTACCCTGCGTTCTTACCGCCATGGACAGACAGTCGTTCCGGCTGGCTGCAAAACCCATGCCTATGAAGACCGCTGCGCTTTGATTGATGGGATGGATTTGGTATTTAGTGCAACTGCTAGCCCACATTATACCTTAACAGCAGAACAAATCCATGCAATGCGTAAACCACCTGCTTTGCTTGTTGATTTGGCACTGCCGCGTGATATTGACGATACAGCAGCAAATGATAACCGTGTTATCATTTGGAATTTAGATGACCTTGGCAGGCTGGAAGATGAAAATGCAGAAGAACGTGCCCACGCAAAAGCATTGATTGCAGAAGCTTATACCGATTTTAAAGAATGGTATGACTATCGGCAGGCATTGCCTGTAATTGCACAAATGAAAGATATTGCGGCAGAACGGGTGCATTTTGACCATAGTTATCCAGCGCTTGCTGGGGATGGTGATGTAGATGGGCTGATATCACTTGCTGTCAGCAAAACGATTGATATGCTGCTGGGCGGTATGAAAGATATTGTCAGCCAGGAACGGCTTGCAGGCTGTTTGAAACATATGAAGAAAGGATGCGGCAAATGAAGCTGTATGTAATTGGCATTGGACCGGGCGGGGAAGAACAAATGACTTT
>CAXHNU010000042.1:0-24252 GCA_964017555.1 uncultured Butyricicoccus sp.
AATGTATCCTGTGCATCCCATTGGAATGGCGTTTGCGGCTTGGGGACAAAACAAGAAGCAGATGCTGTAATTTTTACGCCGCGCGCACGGTTATTGGTATTCATGCGCCAACAATATGCGACTTTTTTGCAGATTTCTGCGATACCATCCAAATCTTCTGAAGTTTCTGTCGGCAAGCCAATCATAAAATAAAGTTTTACATGGTTCCAGCCGCCGCGAAATGCAATTTCACAAGCATTTAGAACATCTTCTTCGGTAATGTTTTTGTTGATAACATCCCGCAGACGCTGCGTCCCTGCCTCACAGGCAAAGGTTAAGCCACTTTTGCGTACTTTCTGAACACGCTCCATTAGTTCCGCGGAAAAGCTGTCGGCACGCAGCGACGGCAAAGAAAGGCTGATATGGCGGGGTTCGCAATAGTTCAGCATCTCTTCTGTCAGCGCAGACAGTTCACTGTAATCACTGGTTGACAAAGAAGAAAGTGAAATTTCCTCATAACCTGAATTTTCTAAGATTTTTTCTGCCTGCTGCATAACCGTTTCCGCAGATTTTTTCCGCAATGGGCGATAAGTATGCCCCGCTTGGCAAAACCTGCATCCTCGCGGGCAGCCGCGGAATAATTCAACCATAGCGCGGTCAAAAACAATATCTGTAGATGGTACCACAAAATAATCAGGATAGTACATGGTGTTTAAGTCTTTGACAATCCGCTTTTGCACAAAGGCTGGTGCGCCATCACGCGGTTCTACATTGCAAATGGTGCCATCTTCATGATAAGAAACATCATAAAGCGCAGGCACATACATACCTGGGATTTGCGCGGCTTCAACTAAAAATTCATGTTTGGATAAACTGCGTTTTACTGCGGAACGGTAAAGGTTGGTAAGTTCCAACATAATTTCTTCGCCATCGCCGATCATGAACAAATCAATAAAGTCACAAAGCGGTTCTGGGTTGTAGGCGCATGGTCCGCCAGCAACAACAAGGTTTTTCAGCCCCTTACGTTCACTGGACAGTACAGGTACACCGCCTAAATCCAGCATATTGAGGATGTTGGAAAATGATAATTCATATTGCAGGGTAAAGCCAATCATATCAAATGCAGAAAGTGGATCACCGCTTTCCAGACCATACAGTGGAATACCTGCATCTCGCATTTGCTGTTCCATGTCAACCCATGGGGCACAGACCCGCTCACACCAGATGCCATCTTGGTCATTCAGCAGCCGATATAGAATACGCGAACCCAAATGGCTCATTCCGACTTCGTATATATCTGGAAAGCAAAATGCAAATCGTAAATCAACGTTTCTTTTATTTTTCGTAACCGAACCCCATTCGCCGCCCGCATAACGCGCCGGTTTTTGGACTTTGGATAAAATTCGTTCCAACTTGGAATCAAGCATATTTTTCCTCCTGCCAGTATGGCTTATGTGCCATTACAGCCCATAGTCGCATTATACCACAGTTTGTATGGGTTTGGCACAAATTTTTTCATTCTATTAGCAGCAAAAACTGCTTGATAAAGAAAAACCACCCCGTTTGAGGTGGTTTGCATGGTGGACACTGGGGGGCTCGAACCCTCGACCTTCCGCACGTCAAGCGGATGCTCTTCCAGCTGAGCTAAGTGTCCGGAAATAAGCGGGAAACAGGGGTTTCCCGCTTTATTGACTTTATTCTCCTTCAGATTCCCCTTGAAGTTCGGTTAAATCGAACTCCAACTCTTCCCCACAGGCAGAACAGGAAATAGATCCTGCTTCCAGCATTTCATCATCCAGATAAATGAGTTCCCCACAATTTGGGCAGATGACCTGATAAAGCGGTTCTTCTTGGTCATCGGATGAAAAGCCACTGTCTTTATCAAGGAAATCCTCTGTAATTGCGGACATTTCCTCATAAATATCATCAAGTTCGTCAAGCAGGCATTTGTTTTGCTCCTGCAAATCTGTAATGCCCTGTGCCATTTCTTCCATGCACGACAGCATCCCTTGGAACAACTTGCCCTCATTTGTTTCAGCATCCATCCCCAGACCCTCAAACAGCCCGCGGAGATAGGCGGCACGCTCTAACACAGTCATCAGCACAACCTCCCTGACTCAATGAACGCATTAACCTTTACTGCGTTCCAAATATTCACCAGTACGGGTATCAATTTTAATTTTATCGCCCTGTTCAATAAACAGCGGAACCTGCACGCTTGCGCCAGTTTCCACAACAGCAGGCTTTAATGTATTGGTTGCGGTGTTCCCCTTAAAGCCAGGGTCGGTTTCAGTGATTACCAGTTCTACGAAAAGCGGCGGTTCCACAGCAAATACGTTGCCCTTGTAGGAAAGCACCTTGACATTCATATTTTCGGTTACAAAACGGAAATCATCGCCAAGTGTAGACTTGTTGATTGGCAGCTGTTCGTAAGTTTCGGTATCCATAAAGTAATACAGATCGCCATCGGAATAGAGATACTGCATTTCTTTGCGCTCAACGTAAGCAGGTTCATATTTATCCGTCGGGTTGAAGCTGCGTTCGGTCACAGCGCCAGTGATAACATTTTTCATTTTTACGCGGACAAAAGCAGCACCCTTGCCTGGCTTTACGTGTTGGAACTCAACAACCTGAAGCACTTGCCCATCCATTTCAAAAGTTACGCCGTTTCTGAATTCACCAGCGGAAATCATAAATCTAAATCCTCCAAAAATGCACCTGTTATCAGGTGCCGTTCATTTCTTATGTGCTTAATGCTTTTTTATTCTACCCTATTTGGCGCTGATTTGCAAGCCTTTTTTCGGGCAATTCCCAAAAAAATTTGCAGGATGATTTGCGGCGGCAGCTTTTCTGCCCTTTACAAAGCTGTAAAAACAGGCTATCCTGAATAACAGGGTAATTTTATAACCCAGGGCTTTTAGCGCCCTATTCTTTGAGGAGGCTATGTAAAAATGAAAAAAAAGATTTTGGTTGCTGTTTTATCCCTCTGCCTGCTATTGCCATTATGTGCCTGCGGCAAAGGCGTAAAAAAGACGGAAACCGGCAGTTTTGAGGGCACCAGCAGCCAGCTTATTGTTGCTTTGCGCAAAGACCTTGTCTATTATGGCTATGAAGATATGTTTCAGGAAAATCCTGAGCCGGAAGCAGTTCCCGCATCCGGCAGCGCGCCAGAGGGGCTGTGCCGCCGCTATTTGGCACAAGGGATATCTTTTGAGATATACAGCTTAAAAGAAACAGATGAGGTATATGAAGCTGTTTTAAAGGCGGATAAAGATGCGCTGACAACTGAAAAAGACCGGCAAGCGTTAGCATTAATGATTGACCTCATTACAGATGCGTTTGAGCAGAAAGAACGGGAAGAATTATTTGAGGCACTTTCCCTGCCAGATTTCAGTGATGGTACGGATAAGCAGGCAAAAGGTACCCTTGCAGATTGGGATTATTCTGTTGCGGATGGACAGCTTGTTTTGCGTGCGACCTCGCTGGAGTATCTGGAATCGACTGCTGACAAAAGTGACAGCTAAGGAGAAAGATTATGGTATTCCATGGGGAAATTTTTTCAGCGGTGCTGGAAATGGCAACCGGGCTGACTATTGTAGGTCCGGATAAATTTTCAGATGTGCCATATCAGGTTTGTTATTTGCTGCATGGGCTTTGCGGAAGTGATAAATGCTGGGAAAGGTACACCCGCCTGCCTGTTTATGCAGGAGAACATAATATTTTGTTTGTGATGCCGGATGCTGTGCGCAGCTTTTATACAGATATGCGGTATGGCGGACAGTATTTGCAGTATATCAGCGAGGAGTTGCCCGAAATCTGCAAAAAACTGTTCCATATTTCGCCAAGGCAGGAGGATACATCTGTCATTGGCTGTTCTATGGGTGGTTATGGTGCAATCAAGGCGGCATTTGGGCATTCTGAACGGTTTGGCGCTTGCGCAGCGTTATCTCCTTGCTGCCTGATGATTGGCGAAGAAATGGATGATCTGCGCTGCCTGCCGCAAGAACAAGCAGTGCAGCGCTATGGCACACAACTAATGCGCGATTTTACAGCGATTTTTGGTCCAGAACTTGCGCTTTGTCCGCAGGATAACCCAATCCGCTTGGCAGAGCAGATTGCCATAAAACAGAATTACCCTAAATTCTATCTGGCTTGCGGCAAGCAGGATGGTTATTTACAGGATTGCCGCCGTTATCATGCTATTTTGGATTCTTTAAATATTCAGCATACATATCAGGAGTTCAATGGTGCACATGACTGGTATTGCTTTGATGAGGCTTTATGTTACGCGCTAAGATGGCTTACAGCTTCACAGTCTGAATAAAAAAATGCCAATCCCCTTTTGGAGATTGGCATTTTCAGTTTTATGCAGGGGAAAAGGGGGGCTCCCCTCTCCCCTGCCCTGCCGGGGCTTAGTGGCAGCAGTTGCAGCCACAACCGCAGCCACAGCCACCACAGCAATCATCATTGCCGCCACAGCCGCAGCCATTATTGTTATTGCCGCAGCAGCACCAGATCAGAATGATTGCAAAGATGATGATAATCCACCAGTAGCTGTTTTCGCCCCAAGAATTGCAAGAAGTATACATAACTTAATTCCTCCTAATCAGTGATTTCATTACCATACTATGGCGGGAGGACAGTGTTGGTGCGTGGGGCGGTAAATTTTTTTGGAAAGCTTTATGCTTCAGCTAAATGGGCCAAAAGAGCATCCCCTTTTGCCGCATAAACAATGGCATCGTGATATTGATTTTTATAGCAGTCTGTATCCTTTGTCTTTACAATAAAAGAATATGGTGCATGACCACACCAAAATCCTTCTTTATCTTGGTGCTCCCATAATACTTGCAGGCGCTGCCCGATAAAGTCTGCAAGATATTCCTGGCGTAACTGTGCTGCAATATGGCTTGCAGTTTCCGCACGTGACTGCTTCACTGCCGGCGGGAGCTGCCCAGGCATATTGGCTGCAACAGTCCCCTTCTGCGGGGAGTATGGGAACACATGGATATCTGCGAAGCGGCACTGGCGGATAAAATCTAATGTTTGCTGAAATTCTTCTTCAGTTTCCCCTGGGAACCCAGTGATTAAATCTGTTGTTATGGAGCAGTTTGGGAATGCGGCACGAAGCTGCTGGATATTCTCATAAAACAGCGCAGTGGTATATTTCCGTTTCATGCGTGCAAGCACGCTGTCACAGCCGCTTTGCAGGGATAAATGAAAATGCGGCATAAGATTCGGGTATTGGGACAAGGCGCATAAATGTTTATCCGCTGTGCGGGGTTCCAAAGATCCTAACCGTATTCGGGTTTGCGGTACCGCGCGGCAAATGGCTTCAATTAGCATATGCAAATTTACGTCAGCGTCCAAATCCCGTCCATAGGATGAAATTTCAATGCCCGTCAATACGATTTCATGCACCCCCTGCCCTGCCAGCTGAACGGCTTGCCGGACAGCGCTTTCCACAGGTAAGGAGCGGATATGTCCGCGTGCATATGGGATGATACAATAGGTGCAGTAATTGTCACAGCCGTCCTGTACTTTCAGCAGGGCGCGAGTGCGCCCTTGCGGTACACCTGGCGGGAGTGGCTCAAACCCTGGCACGGGGGTGCGGAAATGCGTGGTGTCCACCGCTTCCCTGCCCAGTGCGTACCGCTCACAGAGATCCAGCACACCTGCACGGTCAAATGTGCCGCAGACCAAATCAACTTCCCCGGTTGCATATAGCCTGTCCGGTTCTATTTGTGCCATGCAACCGCATACGGCTAAGACTGCATCTGGGTTTTCACGCCGCAGCTTATGAATGGCACGGATATTCTTATGTTCACTGGACGATGTCACTGTACATGAGTTCATAATGCACACATCCGCACCCTGCTGTACGATTTCATGCCCGCGTGTTTGCGCAAGCTGTGCGAGCGCTTCGGATTCAAAACGGTTTACCTTGCATCCGAGCGCAGAAAAACAAAATTTCATATCAGTATCCTTTGCGAAATATCATTACTGTCCCCAATATTATAGCGCAAATATTCTAAAAAAAGCAAGAAGGTTTCTTTTTCCTGCGAAATTGGGATATATCACCGCTTTTTATTGCAAATATGTTATGAATCTGTGGTGCGCGGATGATTTTTCTGAAAATTTGCTGCAATTTAGGTTTGACAAGTGGACAGGCATATGTTATCATGTAACCGGAATGTAACTTATTTTTGTTACTGTTTTGTAATTTAAGAACTTATTCTGTAACTGCCAAAGGAGGGTAATATGCCTGCAAATGCAAAAAAGGACAGTGTCCTTCGGTACAAGGGCCATCCCCTGATGCGCAGGGACAATGTCATTTATTATGGCAGCATGACCGACAGCCATATTATTATGATGCAGATATTAGACTGCAAAAAAGAAAATGGCTTAGAGATTTCATCCCGCGTATCGGTACAGCTGCAAAAGACCATTCCCGGTCTTCGCACCCGTGAACGTATTGTCAAAAGCACGGAAAAAAACAGCCTGTGGAGCGCAATGGATATTGCGTCAATTTGGCTTAATCGTGCATTGTCGTCAAAATCATAAATGTTTATCCCGGTGAATCCCGGAACCAAACAGGAGGTTATTTCATGAATTCGTCAAAGCGATTGATAAAACTTGCTGTATCAGGCACGCTTGCCGCATCCCTTTGTTTTGCATCTGCTTCTGCATTATATACCGGTGAGATTACTGCCAGCAGCTTAAACCTGCGTGCTACCCCAGGTGGTGAAGCGATCACTTCCCTGCCAAAGGGCACAAAGCTGGCTGTTATCAGTAACTCTACCGAATGGTATCAGGTTGCTGTGAATGGGCAGACTGCTTATGTCAGCGGCGTATATGTCAGCTGGGCACAGGATTGTGACTTCGCACTAGGCAGCGGTGTTATCAAATGCTCCACCACTGTAAATTTCCGCAGTGAGCCATCTACCGAAAGCAACGTCCTTGCTTCTCTTACAAATGGCACCAAAGTAGATGTTGTTGGCATTTCTAAGGGCTGGTATAAGGTGAGCTGCAATGGGCAGACCGGTTACATACATCCAGATTATTTAACCATTGCAGGCGGCAGCACTGCTACAACCAAAACTGCGAATAAACCGGCGGCGGTTGGCGCAAATGTGACCATGGCGGAAGTTTCGGCTTCTGGTGACGTCCGCCAGGACATTCTTAACTTTGCGGCACAGTTCCTTGGTACACCGTACCGTTATGGCGGCAACAGCCCGGAAACTGGGTTTGACTGCTCTGGCTTTACTTCTTATGTTTATAAGAATGTTGTCACTTCTATTGCCCGTACATCTTCTGACCAGCGTGCAACAACAAAGAATATCTCCCGTGATGAACTTCTGCCGGGTGATTTGGTATTCTTTGGTTCTGGCGATAATGTCAGCCATGTTGGTATTTATGTTGGCAATGGTCAGTTTATCCATTCCCCACATACAGGGTCTTCTATCAAGTATGATACACTTGATTCCGGCAACTATGACCGCCGTTTCATCTGCGGCGGGCGCGTGCTGGCTGATTGATTCTATTATATTGTATGAAAGCCTGTCAGGAAAAATAACCTGACAGGTCTTTATTTTTTATTTGCAAAAAGAAAGCCGCCCCATTACCTTGGGACGGCTTTCTTTGTCTAAAGAAAACCACTCGCTAGGCGAGTGGTTCAAAAGAAGTCTTTTGACGATAATGTAGACAAGAAAAACTCCCTTTGCTAAAATAAAAGAGCGGTCGGTCAACTGCACCAAAAAGCAAAGGGAGGTCATCAGGAAATGGATGACGTAAAAAGTTTAGCACATACAAAGTGGAATTGCAAGTACCATGTAGTATTTGCACCGAAATACCGTCGAAAGGCATTTTACGGAGAAAAGCGACGCGAAATCGGTAAGATATTGCGGATGTTGTGTGAATGGAAGAAAATACGGATCATAGAAGCGGAAGTATGCCCGGATCATGTGCATATGCTGCTGGAAATTCCACCAAAGGTACAGGTATCATCATTTATGGGATACCTGAAAGGGAAAAGCAGCCTGCTGATTTATGAAAAGTTTCCGGAATTGCGATATAAATATCGCAATCGGGAATTTTGGTGCCGCGGCTACTATGTCGATACAGCAGGCAAAAATGCGAAAAAAATTGAGGAATATATCCGTCATCAACTGGAGGAGGATAAAGCAGGAGAACAATTGACTATGGGGAATTTTTAACCCCGTTTACGGGTAGCCAACAACAAACTTATGCAGATGACAGACCGTCCTGCGCGGCATGACGCGCCGCCAGTAATATAGGGCTTTGCCCGTTTATGAAATACCCCCGGCTTTGCCGGGGGATTTTTATTTTGTGTTTTACTGAATGGTACGGACAGAAATAATGCCATCAATATTTTTTATGGTAGAGAGCACAGCTTCTGTTGGGGCAACGGATACATCCATAATGGTGTATGCGTAATCACCTTTAGAACGGTTGCCCATATTTTCGATGTTTGCGCCTGACTGTGCCAGCACATTTGTTACACTGCCGATAATGCCTTGTGCATTCTTATGGATCATACAAATGCGGTAACCGCCTTCATATGGCACTTTCAGATTTGGAAAGTTAATGGAATTGCGGATCGTACCCTTCTCCAGGTATTCTGTGATTTCATAAACAGCCATTTTCGCGCAGTTATCTTCACTTTCTGGTGTGGATGCGCCAAGATGCGGCAAAGTAATCGCGTTTTGCTGTGCAAGGATGCAGTCAGACGCAAAGTCTGAAACATAAGCTGCAATTTTTCCACTTTCCAGCGCTGCGGCAACAGCCTGTTCATCTGCCAATTCTCCGCGGGCAAGATTGATGATACGGACACCATCTTTCATTTGTGCGATTGTTTCTGCATTGATGGTATGCTTCGTATCTGGGGTCAGCGGTACATGGATGGTAATGTAATCGCAGTTTGCAAAAATATCCTTGATATCCGTAACGTGCTTTACTGAGCGGGATAACGCCAACGCACCGTCAACAGAAAGATATGGGTCATATCCCCAGACCTCCATATCCAGCCCGACTGCTGCATTGGCAACTTTTACACCAATTGCACCCAAGCCGATAATGCCAAGGCGTTTGCCGGCGATTTCCGGCCCGGCATAGGTTGCTTTACCCTTTTCCGCGGCAGGACCAATGTCCGGTGTGCCTTTTAACGAAGACACCCAGTTTGCACCTTGTACCACCTTACGTGATGCAAGCAGCAATGCACAAATGACCAATTCTTTGACAGCATTTGCATTCGCGCCTGGCGTATTAAATACAACAATACCTTCCGATGAACAGCGGTCAACTGGGATATTATTAACGCCGGCGCCTGCGCGGGCAATACATTTTAACCCTTTTGGGAACTGCACATCATGCAGTTTTGCTGAGCGTACAAGGATTGCATCATAATTGTCCAGTTCTTCACCATAGGCGTATTTCTCCGCCGCTAAGCCGTCCAGCCCGACTTGGCTGATTTTATTATAAAGTTTTACGTGGTACATCAAAGACCCTCCTGCACTTGATATGAAAGAAGAATGGGGATGCTTCCGTCCCCATTCTGCGTGATTATTTGTTTTCGTCTGCGAATTTTTTCATAAAAGCAATCAGCTTTTCTACACCTTCCACAGGCATTGCATTATAAATGGAAGCGCGTATACCGCCAACAGAACGGTGCCCTTTCAGGTTGGACATACCAGCTGCCATAGATTCTTTTGCAAACTTTGCGTCCAGTTCTTCGCTTGCTGTGCGGAACGTAATGTTCATATGGGAACGGCTGCCCTTCTGAGCAACAGGCATATAAAAATCTTGTGAATCAAGATAATTATACAGCATAGAGGAACGTTTTTCTGCCAATTCCTGCATTGCCTTCAAACCGCCCATTTGTTCAACCCACTCCAGGACAAGCCCTAAAATATAGATTGCATAGGTTGGCGGCGTATTGTACATACTGTTTTTCTCTGCCATCAGTTTCCAGTCCAAAATCATGGGATATTTTTCAGCGGGATAGCTGCCAAGGAGATCTTCACGGACAATCACAACTGTCAAACCGGCAGGCCCCATATTTTTCTGTGCGCCTGCATAGATCACACCATATTTAGAAACATCAATCGGCTTTGTCAGGATATTAGAGGACATATCTGCAACCAATGGCACACCAGCCGGGGTTTGTGGGTCATACTGGAACTCAGTGCCATAGATTGTGTTATTTGCGCAGATATAAAAGTAATCTGCATCCGGACGAATATCCAAATCCTGTTGGGATGGGACATGGTCAAAGTTCGTTTCCTTTGAAGAATATGCTACATGGATATCACCAAATTTTGTAGCTTCTTTATAAGCGCTGTTTGCAAAATTACCAGTAACGGCATAATCAGCCTTGCCGGTTTTCAAAAGGTTCATTGGGATTGCAGCGAATTGGGTTGTTGCACCGCCCTGCAAAAACAGCACCTTATAATTTTCCGGAATGCCCATAACACGGCGCAATGCGGCCTCGGTATCCTTAATGATTGTGTCATAGACCTTAGAGCGATGGCTCATCTCCATGACTGACATACCGGAACCATGATAATTGGTCATTTCAGAAGCAGCCTTTTCTAGCACGGAAAGCGGCAGCATAGATGGGCCTGCGGAAAAATTATAAATTCTGGTTTCTGACATCGTTCAAGTTACCTGCCTTTCAGTTTAACGCATATTTGACCGAAGGTAGAAAGATATATTCCTTTCTAAAAAAGGGAGCTTCCCCTCCCCTGTCCGGGCAGAATATACGCCATATCGCATACGTATATTATTATAATCCAACTTTCCCCCTTTCTTCAAGGTTCACAACGTAATTTTGTTATGGTATAATGAATAAAAAACCGCAAAGGATTGTAGATTTGATGAACATTCTTGATAGTTTGTGCGCCCTGCGCGGAATTTCTGCTGCGGGTGTATGCGGATTTTGTCAGCTTGCGCCGTTTATGTCTAAGCAGGCATATGAACGTGCCCAAGACCTTGTGCCAAACCCATCGGCTGTTTTGATTGCATTATTCCCTTACTTTACTGGGTATGCACCAGGCAATTTATCGCTTTATGCACGTGGTCGGGATTACCATATTGTGATAAAGGAAACATTAAAGCCATTTGCAGAAGATATGGCTGTGGAATATGGCTGTGCTTGTACTGTGCTGGCAGATGATTCGCCATTGCCAGAGGTACGTGCGGCACGCTTGTCTGGCGTTGGGCAGCTAGGTGAAAATGGTCTGATTTTTGATCCTGATTATGGTTCATATGTGTTTATTGGTACTATTTTGACCGATTTGCCGTTCTTTCCTGCCCCAGCAGTACACAAATATCATATGCCCACATCGCCACCAGATGATTCTGAGCGGGCGATTCGTTGTAACCACTGTGGTGCGTGCCGCCGTATCTGCCCATTAGGCGCATTGGATGAACAGGCTGCCCCAGATGCAAGCCGTTGCCTGTCAGCCCTGACGCAACAGGGCGGGGCGCTCTCCCCTGCCCTTGCTGCAGCAGTTGCACAGCATCCGCTAATTTGGGGCTGTGATTTATGTCAAAGCATTTGCCCGCTCAACCGAAATGTTAGACAAACTGAAAATCCAGACTTTCAGGTAAATTTATTGCATACATTAACGCTTTGTGATATAGAAGGGTTAACCCGTCGGCAGTTTGCTGAAAAATATTCAGAACGGGCATTTACGTGGCGTGGGCCAGACCCTTTAAGAAGAAATTTGAAATTAAAGTAGTTATTATAAGTAATTCAGAAATAATCTATAACTTCTCTCAAAAAGGGGAACAAAAGCGTGAAGGAAAGCGAGAGGGATAAAAGGGAATCAAAGAGAGCAAAAGGTGATGTTGCATAAATAAAGTTGACACCTTCAACACAAAAAGAAAGTGATAAAATAGAGTAAAAAGGAAGGTGCATAAGAAATGGGAAAACAGCAACAGAAATATGAAAAGGAATACAAGGTGGAGGCCGTAAAACTGGCCAAAGAGATTGGCGAAAGAAAAGCAGCAAGAGAATTGGGGGTTCCAGAGAACACACTCTATGGGTGGATGAAAGCAGCACGGGAAGGGCGGCTGGATATGGGAGCTGGCAGTTACACACCCAATTCGGCGATGAGTCTGGCAGAAGAATTGGCAGTGATGCGCAGGCAGATGAAAACGTTGGAGCGTGAAAATCGGCGGCTAAAAGAAGAAAATGAATTTTTGGCGGAGGCCAGCGCTTTTTTCGCCGCCAGCCGTCGGAAATGAGTAAAGATCAGAGGATGAAATTTCTCTCAGAAAAAATGTCCGGCGGCGGAAAAGGGAAACTTTCTTTGTACTGTCGTGTACTAAAAGTAAGCCGACAAGGGTATTATCAGTATTTATCTCGGAAAAACCGTCCTTGGAAGTACCAAGGTTTAGCGAATGCTATGCGCGCGATCGTCAAAGAAGATGTTTACAATGACACTTATGGTCGAAAGCGAATGTACCAAGCAATACTGCTGAAAAAACCTGAAGATATGAAAATCCCCAGTGAGAGTACAGTCTACCGCATCATGCGGAAGATCGGTTTAGTCCACCATCCAAAGCGTAAACCAAACGGTATCACAAAGGCAGATCGTGAGGCTAGAAAGTCAGATAACCTGCTGAAACAAAACTTTTATGCAGAGAAACCTCTGGAAAAATGCGTGACCGATCTTACTGAAATTAAAGCGAAAGATGGAAAGTTATACGTTTCGGCAATCTTCGATTGTTTTAATGCCGAGGTTCTTGGTCTTGTTATGGATGACAATATGCGGGCAGAATTGTGTGTACGAACACTAAAAAATGCAGTAACTGCTCATCCAGCTCTGCGGGGAGCTATCGTTCATTCTGACCGGGGCTCCCAGTATACCAGCAGCGCTTACCGGGAAGTTGTGGGAAAATACAAGATCCAACAGAGTATGAACAGCGACAGTGGCCGCTGTCATGACAATGCCCGTTGTGAGAGTATGTGGGCTAGGATGAAGTGTGAGTTGTTTTATGATCGGCTCGATCCAGAAACCATGCCAATGGCGACGCTAAAATCCCTTATCTGGAGATACTTCATGATCTACTGGAATCGCCGCCGTATTTGCTCTGCCAACGATGGACTCCCTCCTCTTGTCAAGCGTCAACGCTACTATGCTGCTTTAAATGCTATCGCTTAGATCTTGCAGATTTTTGACTTTAATGTGTCAACTGATATTGACAATATCAAAATTGAAGGTGTCAACTTTATTTATACAACAGCAAAGCCCTATTCAGTTAAGCCGCGCCCTGTGTGTATTCGACAATCGCAATTTCCTGCGAATCTAAGCACTTATATTTTCATTTACTAATGGATCATCTACAATTGGTGCATCTTCAAAAATCCAACAAGGATCTAAATCTACACACTTTTCAGCATCCCAATCCCCTGATATATCCCATGCAACAGTATCATTTATAATCGTTAGCCTTGTTTGAAAAAAATCAATATTTTCTAATGGCTTAAACACACCACCTTTTTCAATGAGCGGCTTTACGTCAATTAAACGAATCGCACCATCGTTGCAATAGGCGTATACTGTGAAATTGTCACCAGGAACAGCTTGAACAATAGCAGGAAACAGATTCACTATAAACCCTCCTTTTACATGAGCGGGGCAATTTTGCATAAAGGTTTTGCATCTCTTGCCAATTCCCAATTCTGCATTAATTCATCGTTATGCAATTCACACCATGCTAAAACATATTTTAATTGTCGTGAAGGTAACGCGCCACGAATAACACAACCGCGCCGAATGTCTATTAATGCTTTATATCCGGCATATTCTGCATGAAAATGCGGCGGATTGTGATCATCATAATACATTGTAATACGAATACCACCAAATAAAGATATTTCAGGCATGATAATTATTCCTCCTTAGAATCAGCCACAGCACAAATCATACACTTATCAATATCTTTTATAAATATCACCCCGATTCCCGGCATCAATCACACATATAATCAGTTTACCATTATCAATTGTGTAGATAATACGATAATCACCAACACGCAACCGCAATAAACCTTTATTATGTTTCCCTTTTAATTGTTTAATGTCACCTTCTGCCGGTAATTTATGAATTGCTTTTAATACTCGTTCCTTTTCAGGTTTAGAAAGACGCATAATGAATTTTTCGGCAAGTCTTTCAATGATTATTTGATACTTTATCATAAAGTAATTCCTTCACGCTGCGCGAGTTCTTCCAGTGTAATGCCTTGGTGTTTGTCTGGATCAGGATCGTTTAAATAATCCTGCACTAGTTTTTCACAAAACAAATCATCTTCTAATTCATCATCAAAAGCCATACCACGCAAAAACATTAAAAGACTACTTATTTTATATTCTGGTAACCTGTCAATAATCTGTTTCGCTTGTTCTCTTTCACTCATGGTTTATTCCTCCTTAGAATCAGCCACAGCGGGCGCAGAATTATTATTATCCCGTTCCATGGTTTCATTTATGGCACGGTTAATAAAGCCGTTTACGCTTTCTTTGCGGGCTTGTGCATGGGTTTGAATGGCTTCTTTGTTTCCTTTAGGCATTCTAATTCTTATTTCATCTAATTTACTTAAATACTTTGATGAAGCCTTTTTTTGTGCATCACTTACAGACATTATATTTTCCTCCGTTGAAATCGACATTAAACAATTACACTATCCCTAGTATAGATTGATTATAACACATTTGTCTATATGTGTACATAGACAATTTCACTAGATCTATGGGAACATATTTGTACAATAACTCTATTACGATATATGTTCCCATAGATTATAATATAAACATCAAATGAAACAAACCACGAACAACACAGGAGGACAAGAACATGAAAACAAACTCTATTGAAAAAGTTATGGAACCGCTGATTAAAGCTCCGCTCAAATCACATGCAATCGAAACATGATACAAAACCTAAGTATAGAGCCATATTGGGGGAGAAAACACCCATTTCCCACCCTCCACCCGGTCTAAAGGGCGCAAAAACCCTGAACGGATCGCAATGAGCCGCCCGTCCTGGCAAGCATATACAGATTCGCGCTGGCAAACAGCACATGCAATCGGTTGAGATTCTTACGCAGTCCTCGATAAACTGTCTTTCGAAAACCAAAGATGTTTTTCACGATTCGGTAGGGGTGTTCCACCTTGCAGCGTACAGCGGATTTGCGGTTTTCAATATACCGCTCCCAGTCAATGGCGTTGTCGGAAACCTTGGGCAGCCTGCCTGGACGGCGGTTGATGCGGTATTCAATTGCGGAAAACTGTGGATTATTTTTGATTTCTTCTCGTTTTTCAAGCCCCAGATACGCGCTGTCCCCGTAAACTACTTCGTCATCCTCCCGCAGCAGCTTTTCCGCCACGGTGATATCGTGGACATTGGCGGCGGTGACTTCTACTGTGTGGACAAACCCGCTCCCGGCATCTACGCCGGTGTGGCACTTCATGCCGAAATGCCACTGGTTTCCCTTTTTCGCTGAGTGCATCTCCGGATCCCGTTTTTTCTCCGCGTTCTTGGTGGAACTGGGCGCGCTGATCAGTGTGGCGTCCACAATGCTGCCGCCACGCATCATCCGTCCAGCCTTCTCCAGGCAGCGGCTGATGGCGTCAAAAAACAGTTTGCCTATTCCCTTCTCCTCCAGCAGATGACGGAAGTGCAGCAGGGTGGTGGCGTCCGGCACGTTTTGTTCGAAAAAGTTGATCCCCATGAACTTCCGCATGGCATAGCTGTCGTAAATGGCATCTTCCACACCCTCGTCCGACAGGCTGAACCAACATTGCAGCAGGTACATTCGCAGCATGGTTTCAATCTTGATGGGCGGACGACCACGTTTCCCCGTGGGATAGTGGGGCACGATCAGAGATACCCATTCATCCCACGGGATAATCTCGTCCATGATCTCCAGAAATTCTTCCCGCTTTGTCTTCTTTTTCCGATAAGCGTATTCCATATCACTAAAACTTTCCTGTTTCATGCCCCGTGCCCCCTTTTCCCCTATTATACCACACCTTCCTGACTCATGGAGGATTAAGAGCCTATCCCGAAATTAACGATGAACGCGAATGATCTTACGCCAGACAATCACTGCACAGGCAAACTGAAGCAGAGCCATATAGTTGGCAGCTTTCTTTTCATAGCGAACCAGGAGTTTACGGAACCGATTGAAAAAAGAGTGTGTAACCTCAACAACCCAGCGGCGTGCGCGAAAATCGGGGTTGTGTTCCAATGCCTTCTTCTCTTCACCCCGGGGTCGAATATGTGGAATATAATTGCGCTGTTCAACTGCTTCTCCGCTGCCAGTATAACCTGCATCTAAGCACAGATTTTGCGGATGCTCCTCATCCGGCTCCGGACGCAGCACAACGATATGATCCAGCGTTTCCTCCAGTAATTTGATGTCATGCGTATTGGCTCCGGAAATCACAATTGGCAGCGGGAGTCCCTTTTCATCTGTCAGAACACTGCGTTTTGTCCCCATTTTTCCCCCGGTCCGTTGGATTCTTCCCAACGGACTCCAAAGCCAAGGGGGCTTTTACCATACAGCCGTCCAGGCTTTGCCACTCCCAACCGATCCCCTCCAGTTCATCATACTGCTCCAGACCCTTACTCCAAATCTTTTCAAAGAAACCGGCGGCCAACCATTCCTGAAATCTTCTATGCACTGTACTGCCGCTCCCATATTCGCGAGGCAGAGCCTTCCATTGACACCCGGTTCGCAGCACATAGAATATTCCTTCCAACGCTTTCCTCGCTGGCATTGGTTTCCTTCCCTGCCCTGGTGCGTTCTTATATTTCTTTGCTGGATCTCGTTCTTTTTTCGGTATTTCGTCCTTGATTGCCTGCCAAAATTCATCTGAGATTGTCCATGATTGATAACTTTTCTTTTCGCTCATTTTGATCACCCTTTGACATTATACCACAGATGCTTTTATTTTGGGATAGGCTCTTAGTAGTTCCTGGTCGGAGATCATAATATGGCTGTTATGTGTTTTCTTCCAGGTTTCAAACCCAGCAGCTTTTAATGCGTTATTCCACGAACCAAACCGGCGCATAATTGTGGAAAACTGCTCTACATCTGTCGCTATTGGGATGCGTCCCAGTTCTTCTGCTTTGTTTTGGATTTTCTTAATTAAATCATCATTACTGAGTCCATTTGCGGTGGCTGGATCCAACCCTAATGCCTGCATTGCCCGATTAAAACTACCGCTGCCAAAACATTTTGCTATGGCGTTGCCATGTTCCAGCTCTCCCCGTTTTGGTGTGCGCTTATGCTTTTCGTAGAATGCAAAAACCTCTTGCTTAAGCTGTTCTTCCGGTGTAAATCCACCATACCCCAGCGCTTTCAAAGCATTTTTCCATGAGCCATATCGCTTTAGCGCTACCTGATAATGCGGCTGAAATTCCTGCGCCTTTGGAATCCGACCCAGTTCTTCAACTCGTTCATCCAGCTTTTGCTTTAAGGTTTCCGCTGTCACTTTAGGATGATGTGGATAACCAGCCGCGGCCAATGCCTCGTTCCATGATCCAAACGCTTCCACTGCTTGCGCTGCATCAGGAAATTCCTTTTTCCTTGGCGCTCTGCCCAATTCCACAGCAGCTTCCTGTATTTTGCGGATAATTGTGCTTTTCCTCATATTGTCTATCACCTCTTGAATTGAAGCCGTCTTTATTATAACACAAAACATCCTGTTTTACACCGTTTGCATATAATAAATATTATCAAAGATTTCATAGACAGTGATTTACAGTAAGCGACAATTATCATGTAATTCAGTTTTTTGAGTTGCAATATCTTCTTATCCATGGTATAATTTATGACAATGTAATTGCCTTAATCACCATGTAAACCCTTCAAAAATCCACTACAACATCCCTCAAAAAGGGGACCAAAAGCGTAAAGGAAAGCGAGAGGGATAAAAGGGAATCAAAGAGAGCAAAGGCTCATGGCAGTTACGAAAGACTGTCGTGAGTCTTTTTTGTTATTTTGGTGTTTTCCATAATACAGCGGCGAGGGGTAAGAAAGTCACATTTTGATTTCAGCGAAGGGCGTGCTGGTGATGGAGCAGGCAGTGAAAGCGGACGGAATCCCCGAGGTATCAGCGGACAAAAAGGGATCATTCATTGGTTACAGTATAGTACAGGATATACTGAGAGGCTACAAGTTCGTGCGGCAGCGCCCCTATCTGAAAATACTATTTCTTTCGTAATAGAGAGTCACAAAAGGGTTATGTATTGATTTGATTCAGGCGATTACGGGCAAAAGGGTAGGTTTTCAGTGTAGTTCATGCAGACTTCGCAAAAGCCTATTCCCCTGCATTTTGCGAAATGAGCGGGGGCATAAAACAGGATCCCTGCGTTTAACTAAAGCACAGCATGGAAGCCCCTACTTCCCTATCCCCCACTGATGTGGCTGGGAATATAAGCAGGGATTTATACAGATATGATATAGCTAACAAAGTGAATATACTGGCACACTTATTTATGCAGTCAGCGAGAATCAGGGCATGAATGCAAAAATACTTTGTCATTCAAAGAAAGCAGGATGCGAGTATTTTTAGAGGCTGCACGGTATTTTCGAGCAAAAGTCACGGCAATAAAACTGGAAATTAAAATACAAACCCTTCAAATTGAGCGGGTGAATTGGAAGCAAAAAATACGCTTTTTTGTAAAGGAACAATACGATTTCTCAAGAGAGGATGACATGAACCCTAAATGGATGCCCCACTATATCAGGCTTTGCGCCTGTTAGCAAATAAGGATATTGCACGGTTCCATATGCCTGGGCATAAAGGACAACCCATATTTCAGGATTTTTCCACAGTTTTTGCGATTGATTATACAGAAACATACGAAACAGGAAATTTATATGAATCCGAAGGCGCGATTCGTATTGCGGAGCAAACTGCGGCAGAATATTTTGGAGCAGCGGACTGCCATTTCCTAACTGGGGGTTCGTCACAAGGGATAAAGGCAATGCTGGGTGCAGTATGTGGTGATGGTGGTAAAATACTGCTTGACCGCAACTGTCATAAAAGTGCAATGTATGCCTGTGCGCTGTTTGATTTACAGCCATCGTTTATATTACCGGATATGCTGGATTGTTCTGGGGGCAGCGGTGTTATTAACATTGCCGCAGCTGAACAGGCACTCCTAGATCATCCGGATGCCCATGCCCTGCTCATTGTTTCCCCGAATTATTATGGTGTTATGCAGCCCATTGAGGCTTTTGCTGAACTATGTCATCGTTATGGGAAAAAGTTGCTGGTTGATGCAGCGCATGGCGCGCATTTGGATGCTTGCGGCATGAAAAACCCTGTTGCATTAGGGGCAGATGCTGCTGTATTGAGTGCGCATAAAACCCTGCCTGCGCTTGGTCAGGCAGCTTATCTGCTGCTTGGGCATGGGATTGATGCCGCAAAAATGCGGCATTTTGAAGCAATGTGCGGCACATCCAGCCCATCATACCCGATTATGGCAACGCTGGATTTGGCACGTGCTCACTTGCAGTCTGACAGCTATATGGAAGCAGTTCATACTGTTGCCCGCTTGCGCTGTAAGTACACTGGTGAACATGGCTTCCTTGCATTATCAGAAGCAGACGCTAGGCTTGATCCATTGCGTTTTACGATTGCTTGTGCCAATGGACATCAGCTTGCAGATATGTTATATACTGATTATCAGATTGCCAGTGAAATGTCAGACCGTTATCATGTTGTTTTTATTGTGACACCAGCGGATCTGTCAGGCAATCTATCCCGCTTGGAAAAGGCTTTGGATGCTTGTATGCCAGCACCACCATATACTCCTCCTGTCCTTTCTGCGCCACCAATGCCTGTGCAAATACACTCTGTACGCCATGCGTTGTTTTCTCCTGCGGTGAATGTCCCACTTGCACAGGCGGTACAGCATATTTGTGCCCGTCCGGTAGTCCCTTATCCCCCAGGTGTGCCTTTGCTTTGGCCTGGCGAGGAAATCACAGTAGAACACATTGAATTTTTAACAGAACGATGCTATAATACTGACAGCGAAGTTGCAGTAGCTTTATATTGATGGGAAGTCCCATTTTGTAAAAACGCTTCTTGCTATCGCCAATATGGTATTATAATAAATGAGAACGGAAAATTTAATGTATAGTTTTGATATGATTCCAGGTAATCAGACTGTAAAAGATAGCTTACAGTCTGCATTATCAAGTCGGTTTCCACAGTCTGTCTTGCTGACTGGTCCAATAGGCAGCGGAAAAAGGACACTTGCCCATGTGATTGCAGCGGCTTTGCTGTGTACGGGCACTGGTATCATCCCTTGCGGAGAATGCCAGTCCTGCCGTAAAATTGCAAACAATGCGCATCCGGATTTGGATGTCATTGACCAAGGTGAGGATGACCTGCCTGTTTCATTGGCACGGGAACTCCGGCAAAAGGTTTATATCCTGCCTAACGATGGCAGCCGCCGCGCCGTTATTTTATGCCATGCGCATAAATTGAATGCCGCTGCACAGAATGCTTTGCTGAAAGTGCTCGAAGAGCCGCCCAGTTACGCATTTTTTATCCTGACCAGTGAACAGCCTGGTGGGATATTAGAAACAATCCGTTCCCGCTGCACACGCTATCAGCTTGCCCCTGTACCAGATAAACAGCAAAATATAGAGGAACTTTTACCACTCGCTGCACCATTTATCCATGCTTTAGCAGATGCAGATGAATATCAGATGCTGGCTGCCGCAATGGCAATGGAAAAACAGCCTAAAGCAGCGTTTCAGTCAATGCTTGGGCTGCTGCAAGCAATTCTGCGGGATGCTGTATTCTGTGCCCATGCACTTGATGGTCGGATATTCCCTATGTTGGAAGATGATACAGCACGGCTTGCTGCGCGTGTCAGCAGCAGCCGTTTGTTAAAACTTTATGATTTTATTGGGATGTTATCGCGGCGTACAGAAATCAATGCAGCAATGGCAATTCAATGTGCTGAGTTGTGCGCAGGGGCATATCAAATATGTTTTTTATCAGAATAGAAAAGAAAGCGCTTTTAAAATGCGGCGCTTTTATAGGAGGATAATCCATTGACAAATATTATCGGTGTCCGCTTTAAAAAAGTGGGCAAGGTGTATTATTTTGATCCGCAGGGAATGGCAGTTTCCCCCGGTGAACATGTAATTGTAGAAACCGCCCGTGGAATTGAGTGCGGTGAATGTGTGCTTGGCAATATGGATATTGAGGACAGCGAAGTCATTAAACCACTCAAAAAAGTTATCCGCATTGCCACAGAAACAGATTTGCAGGTTGCCCGCGGCAATGAACAGCAAGCACGTGAAGCATATGAAGTCTGCAAGAAAAAAATCGCAGAACATGGGCTGGAAATGAATTTGGTTTCTGTAGAGTGCACATTTGATCTTAATAAGATCTTATTCTATTTTACGGCGGATGGACGTGTGGATTTTCGTGGGCTGGTGAAAGATTTGGCTTCCGTATTCCGCACCCGTATTGAACTCAGGCAGATTGGTGTGCGGGATGAAGCAAAAATGATTGGCGGACTGGGAATTTGCGGACGTGAATTATGTTGCGCTTCTTATCTGGAGGATTTCCAGCCAGTATCAATTAATATGGCAAAAGATCAGAACCTTTCCTTAAACCCAGCAAAAATTTCCGGCACTTGTGGACGATTGATGTGCTGCTTAAAATATGAACACGAGGGCTATCATGAAATGCAAAAGGTTACGCCAAAGGTTGACAGCCTTGTAGAAACGCCAGAGGGCCGTGGGACTGTTATTGCCACGCAGATGCTTTGCGGCACCTGCAAGGTGCAGCTAGATGATATGCCAGATGCTCCAAAGACATTCTCTTGTTCAGAATGTTCTACACTGCGCTGTGGTCGGACACGGCATGGCGCACTGTCAAATGCAGACCCCAAAGAGTTAAAATCAGAAAGATCAGTGACTCCCCCACCAGCAGTCAAACCAGAAACAGCAGAAGAAATTGAACCAGCTCAAGTTGCTGTCGAAAAAAGCGAACCGAATAAACCGCGTCGCCGGCGCCGCGGCGGCACACGCCGCCGCAAGCCTTCCAGCAATGAACAAAGCAGCGCGGAAGAGTAAAACATAAGAAATGTGGAAGCCGATCTATGATTTTGGTTTCCACATTTTTGTATATAATGATTTACCAATGCTTCCGTTGGGCATACTTTGTTCAAAAGGAGGCATTTCCCCTATGGAAACAGTTTTACAGGAAGCATTGATTCATCAAATATTAGCGCTCAATGATGAATTGTTGAAAAATGGGTATATTTCCCTTGAGGAACATGATTTTATACGCCATTTGCAAAGCAAAAAATTGACTTTTCATGCGCCGCATAGTACCATAGATACAGCACAATTTACTTTACAAAGGAGAATCATATGAATATTCATGAACTGGACGATTTTCTGTCAAGCGGGCGCAGCATTTTTGAAATGCCGCTTTCTGTTGCCTATTATGCACGTGTTTCTACGGAAAAAGATGAACAACTGAATAGCCTGGATAATCAAAAACGCTATTATGAAGATTTTATCCGCGCAAACACTAACTGGCGTTTTGCGGGTGGCTATATTGATGAAGGCATTACAGGTACTTCGGCAGAAAAACGTGAACAATTTCAACGTATGATTTCGGATGGAAAAAATGGTGCATTTGATTTGATTATCACAAAAGAAATCAGCCGCTTTGCACGCAATACGTTGGATAGTATTCGGTATACACGTGAGCTTTTGCGTCATGGCGTGGGTGTATATTTTCAAAACGATAATATCAACACATTTGACAAGGATGCCGAACTACGGCTGACAATTATGTCTTCTATTGCCCAAGATGAGGTGCGCAAATTATCAGAACGTACTCGTTTTGGTTTCAAGCGTGCACAGGAAAACAGCATACTGCTAGGGCAAAATAATTTGTATGGCTATAATAAAACCCATGGCAAGTTGGAAATCATTGCGTGTGAAGCTGCAGTTGTCCGTGAAATATTTGAACGGTATGCTGCAGGTACGCTTGGCTTGCGAGCAATTGCGAACGATTTGGACAGTCGCGGCATTAAAGGAAAATCCGGAAGACCCCTTTCCTATTCCACATTATATGGCATCATCCGAAATCCCAAATATAAAGGCTGCTATGCCGGACGGCGCTATATGACACGTGATTATCGGGATGGGCGCACTTATCGTTTGGATGAATCCAAATGGATTGTTCATGCAGATGAAAAAGTACCCGCAATTGTTTCGGAAGAAATATGGGAACAAGCAAACCGTTTGCTTGCCAGCCGTGGAAATACTATGAAACAACATGCGCAATCCTATCAAAATCGTTATGCATACAGCGGCAAACTCATTTGTGCCCGTCATGGCACAACATTTCATCGCCATACTTATAAAAGCAAGCGGCGTGGCGAGGTAGAATGTTGGAATTGCCGTTTATACCGATTAAAAGGCAAAAATGCAGGCTGTAATTCCCCAACAATTTACAGCGATGAACTGGATATTATCCTAGCAGGTATTTTTGATAGTATTTTACAGAACAAGTCTGTTGTGATACAAGAATATCTTCGAAGTCTAAAAGAATTTACAGCTCATACAGATCACTGCCTAGAATTAAACAATATTGCACGTGAAATTACTGCATTAGAAAGTAAGAAAGAAAAATTACTGGAATTAACATTAGATGGAGCACTTTCTAATACTGAATTTCGGCAGCGAAATGAACAATATAATACAACGCTTGAACAGTTGACACAGCGTCAAACAGAAATTATGAATCGTATGCAGTCAGCGGGGGATGAAACGCGGCGAATGGAACGGTTGACAGAAATGATTGAAATGGAATGGAAGAAAAATCATGGATTTTCAAGGGAGTTATCACGTGTACTGGTAGATCATATTGTTGTGGATGCCGATGAAACTAATACAAAAATAAATCTTACCATTTATCTTACAGATGCACAGGCATTTCATGCGGCATATATCCATTCAAAGCGACAAAATCATATCCTTTCGTTTGAGGAGTTGCACATTTCACAGGCGCAAGTTTCACGCCTTGAAAAGGCGGCTTTGGAAAGAATAAGGAGCAAAATTTAGTGTGATTATAACTTTTTTGTAAACCCCTCAAAAATCCTCTACAACTTCTCTCAAAAAGGGGAAGAAAAGAGTGAAGGAAAGCGAGAGGGATAAAAGGGAATCAAAGAGAGCAAAAGGCTCATGGCA
>CAXHNU010000043.1:0-24156 GCA_964017555.1 uncultured Butyricicoccus sp.
GTGCCGGTTTCCGCGACATTCCAGAAAATGAAACGCATTGTGCGCGATATGAGCAAAAAGCTGAACCGGGAAACCGTCCTTACCCTTATTGGTGAAGATACTGAAGTGGATAAAACCATTGTGGATAGTATCAGCGACCCGATTATGCATATTGTCCGTAATTCTATGGATCATGGCATTGAGGAAACCGCGGAAGAGCGCATTGCCGCAGGTAAAGACCCAGTTGGCAAGATTACCCTTTCGGCAAGGCATACTGGCAGCGAAGTCATTATCGAAGTCATTGACGATGGGCGCGGCGCGGATGACGATGCGATTTTAGATAAAGCAATGCGGCAGGGCTTGGCACAGCCTGGCGTGGAATATTCCCATAAGGATATCCTGAATTTCCTGCTGATGCCGGGATTCTCCACCAATGTCGAAGTCACTGAGTATTCCGGGCGCGGCGTTGGCATGGACGTTGTCAAGAGCAATGTGGAAAATGTCGGCGGCAGCGTCACCATTACCAGCGAACGCGGCAAAGGGATGACGACCACACTCAAAATCCCGCTGACTATGGCGATTATGGATGGTATGGAAGTTTCGGTTGGCAATTCGATTTTCACCGTGCCAATCAATAATATCCGGCAGATTTTTAAATTCACAGAAAATGATATCGTGCATGATGCCGTTCATGGCGAAATGATTAAACTGACTGATAATTTCTATTCAGTTGTCCGCGCCAAGGAGTTTTATAACCTCCAGCAAGGCGTGGAAGATTTCGGGGAAGGCATTGTGCTGTGGGTGGAATCCGGCGAAAAATCCTACTGCCTGTTTGTTGATGACCTGATTGGCGAACAGCAGGTTGTGGTGAAGCCGTTCCCATCCTATATCAATGATTACGGCGTAAAGAATTATGGCATTTCAGGCTGTACTATCCTTGGCGATGGCACAATCAGCATTATCCTGGATGTTGCAAGCATTTATGCCGCCGCCCATGCCGAGGGCTGAGCAGGGCATGGTGTGCTGTCAAGAAAGGAGTTTGTGCTGATGCAAGAAGGCTTATTTGCTGTCGAAAAGCCGGCAGATTATGTGGTAGATACCACGCCTGTGGTGGAAACCGAAAAATATTTAATTTTCCGTTCGGATGGTATCCTGTTTGGGGTGAATACCGATTTGGTGATGGATATCATCACCGAAGCAAATGTTACATTGGTGCCCATGCTGCCCGCACACGTCAGCGGGGTAATCAACCTGCGCGGGCGTATTATGCCAATTATTGATTTCCGGCTGATGCTTGGTCAAATGCCGGAAGAAGGCGAACAGACAACAATTGTCTTAAACGACCAGTTTGTGCAGGTCGGCATTCGGGTGGATGCCGTGGAACAGCTCGTGGATATTGAAAAACGGGCGATCCTGCCAGTGCCATACCAAAACAGCCAGATGCCATTGTTATCAAGTTTGGTCAGCGGTATGTATAGCCTGCCTGATGGCAGCGGTACCGTGATGGTGCTTGACTGCACCTGCCTGCTCCATGAGCAGTGAGGTAAAGGGCAATGCCCTGCTCCCGATTACCGACAATGATTTCCAACGGCTGGTCAAATTTGTGCAGGGGAAATATGGCATCGACCTGCACCAGAAACGTCAGTTAATTGTCAGCCGTTTGGGAAGCACTGTAAAAGGCAAAGGTTTTTCAAGCTATAAAGAATATGTGGATTATATGCTTTCCAAAAGCACCAGCGAGGATATCAACCATTTGCTGTCCAAACTGACCACAAATTATACATATTTTATGCGCGAAATGGGCGCGTTTGATTATTTCCGGCAAAAGATATTGCCAGACCTTGTCCACAAGCACCAGCGTGACCGCTGCCTTTCTATTTGGAGCGCGGGCTGTTCATCTGGTGAGGAGCCGTATAATATTTCCATGTATATTATGGATTACCTGGGGCCGCAGGCGGGTAACTGGGACACTCGCTTGCTTGCAACCGACCTTTCGATGGATGCGCTGGGCAAAGCCCAGGCTGGTATCTATGAACTGCCGGACACCTTGCCGCAGGAATGGAAACGCAAATATTTTGTATCGGCAGGCGGTACACGGTTCAAAGTTGCGCCGCGCATCCGTGAGAATGTAATTTTCCGGCAGTTCAACCTGATGGAACCCATCCAATTCAAACGCAAATTTGATGTGATTTTCTGCCGGAATGTCATGATTTATTTTGATCAGGAAACCAAGAAAGCATTGGCGCAGCGGTTTTATGATGCGACAGTGCCAGGCGGGCATCTGATTATCAGTATGTCAGAAAACCTGACACCTGACACGAAATATAAGCGTGTCGGCCCGTCGATTTTCCAGAAATAGAGGAGGTGCTTAGGCTGTGCAGCCGAAAAAAGTGCGTGTCCTGGTCGTAGATGATTCCCTTGTGGCGCGCAAGATGATAATAGACGGGCTGAATGCCTTTGCCAATATTGAAGTCATTGGCTATGCAATCAATGCCGTTGATGCAAAACAGAAAGTGATGCGCTTACAGCCGGATGTGATGACCTGCGATGTGCAAATGCCTGGCATGAGCGGGCTGGAATTCCTGCGGGCGCTGCTGCCTGAGTACCCATTGCCTGTGGTGTTGGTTTCCTCACTGAACCTTGGCGTGTTTGATGCACTGCATGTAGGGGCGGTGGATTTTGTACGCAAACCGGATGGAACCCAAAGCACAGACAGCTTTATCCGTGCGCTGGCACAAAAGGTGATGGTTGCGTCACATGCAAGGGTGCGCCGTCAGGCGCCGGAACCTGCTGGGGCAGGCCCTGCGCCTGCCCTTGGCACGATGTCAGGGCAGTGCATCATTGGGCTGGGTGCTTCCACTGGCGGTACGGAGGCAACGCTGGAAGTGATGAAGCGCTTGCCGGCGGATATCCCAGGCATGGTGATTGTACAGCATATGCCGGTAGGGTTCACCAAAATGTATGCCGATCGGCTGGATCGCTTGTGCAGCATGGAAGTGCGTGAGGCAAAAAATGGCGATGAGATCCGGCGCGGGCTGGCGCTGATTGCCCCTGCTGATTTCCAGTGCCGGGTGCAGCGCAATGCAGCCGGTGGATATTATGTTTCCTGTCTGCCAGGAGAAAAGGTCAGCGGGCACCGGCCTTCAGTTGATGCGTTGTTCCATTCCATGGCGGAAAATGTGCGCTGCACTATGCTGGGTGTGATTATGACCGGTATGGGGGCAGATGGCGCAAAGGGGCTGCTTGCCATGCGCCAGAAAGGTGCATACACCATTGGGCAGGATCAAAAATCCTGTGTTGTATATGGAATGCCGAACGCCGCTTATAAGCTCGGCGCGGTATGTGAACAGGCATCTTGTGAAAATATTGCAAGCGTATTGCTGCGGCGTTTGAAACGCCGGAGCTGAATATTTCTTTTAGAAAGGAGGGCGGACTTATGATAATTTCGCCCGGAAACGGAATCCCAATGGTCAGCAGCGCAGGGCGCGTGCAGCCGGTGCGAACAGCAGGAAGGAATCCCGTACAGGCAGGTGCCGAGCGGCACTTTGACAAGGTTACCATCAATGCAGGCAGCTCATTCCGGAAGGAATTACAGGGCAGGCTCTCCCGCGAAATACGCACGGCAACCACAACCGGCGATATCGCCGCACTGCGGCAGCAGGTGCAGGCAGGAGAATATCAAGTAGATGCAGCTGCCATTGCACGGAAAATGCTGTTTGCCTGGGAGGTGTAGCATGACAGATGCAGAAAAATACCTGAAGCTGCTAGAGGAATTAACCGGTACGCTTGATCATCTCAATGGTATTGCCGGCAAAAAGCTGAAAGCAGTGCATGAGGACGATTTGCTGGGGTTGGATGAATGTATCCGGCAGGAACAAGCACTTAGCCTTTCACTGCGGAGCATTGAAAAGCGGCGGGAAACCCTGTTAAAAGCCCTTGGGCTGGAAGGCATCCCGCTGTCAGGGCTGGCGGCGAATTACCCGGAAGATTTACGCCGGCAGGCACAGCAGACGGCAGAAAACCTGCGGCGGCAGT
Source organism: uncultured Butyricicoccus sp. (assembly GCA_964017555.1). Lineage (GTDB taxonomy): Bacteria > Bacillota > Clostridia > Oscillospirales > Butyricicoccaceae > Butyricicoccus_B. Next base: position 4,015 of record CAXHNU010000043.1, read on the forward strand.
ATGATTTATATACAAGTGCGTCCACAGCGGCACGTTCTGCACTGGAACGCGGGCTGCATGACATTGAACGGATGATTTCGCAACAACAGCAGCAGGGGCAACAGCCGCAACAACCCCAGCAGCAGCCGCCGGAAACACCGCCTGGCGGTATGAAAACAGATTTCAGGGCATAAATGCCTGTTCACTTTTTGAACTACAATGGAAAAAAGGATGTGACAGAGTATGAGCACAGTTTCTACATTCGGTGCATTCTCCATGGCGCAGCTTGGCATTTATGCCGCACAAAAGGCCATGCAGGTCACCGGCAATAATATTACAAACGTCAATACTGCTGGATATACCCGGCAGCAGCTCGAACTGGAAAGCCTGGTTGTCGGCGGCACAGACCGCTATGCCTCTAAATGGGATGTCAAGGTAGGCAACGGTGTCATGACTTCCGGTGTTTCCCAAATGCGCGACCCATATTTGGATATCCGTTACCGGACGGAAATGTCCAATGTTGGCATGGCACAAACCAAATGGGGCGGGCTGAAAGATATTTCTGCCGTGCTGGATGAGGTTGCAAAGGGCGATTCTGAAGACCCAGGCAAGGGCATTGTGGAAGCGGCATTCAATGATTTCATCCAGCAGATGCAAAGCCTGACGACCGATGGCGCTGGCAAGGATGAATACGACACTTTAGTCCGCAAGGCGGCAGAAACATTGGTTTCTGAACTGCGCACCTATGCGGAAAAGCTGGAACAGGTGAAAGCCAACCATGAACAGGCAATGATACAGGATGTTGATACCGTCAATAAACTGCTGACCAAAATCCAGGATCTGAATGTGGAAATCCGCAAGAGTGATATCCATGGCGGCAACGCGCTGGAACTGCGTGACCAGCGGAATATGTTTATTGATGAACTTTCGCAGTATGTCCGGATTAACGTGTCTTATGTTGACGAGGATATTGGCGATGGGCACACCGTAGAAAAGCTGATTATCAAGATGGATGGCGGCGACCCAACCAGCCCCAATAAAAACGCGACATTGATTAATGGGCGTTTTGCGACTCAGCTGGAACTTGCGAAAGTGCCAGAAATGGAGGCAGATGGCGTCACGCCGAAAAAAGATGCAGAAGGGAATATCATCTATACCGATGAAATTGACCCGCATTTTGATATTACGCTGAAAGCTCCGACTGACCCCAAGGGAAAAGTCATGCTGATTCGTGATAAGACAAAGCCGAATGGAAATATCCCATTTACAGATGTCGAAGCAACAGATATTAAATTGCTGGATAACGATCTTTATGGCGGCTTGCAGGCGCGGCGCGAACTGCTGACTGAAGAAGGCGAATATACATCAGCAGATGAAATTGAGAATGTTGACCCGAACGCGGCAACCAAGCGAGGTATTCCATATTATCAGAATATGCTGGATGCCTTTGCTAAGAAGTTGGCAGATACCCTGAATGAAGCAAATCAGGTGCCGAATCATTCTGCGGATATGCTTTATCAGAAAAATGATGATGGGCAGTTTGTTGACCTGAACGGGGATGTAATCGTTATTGACGGTTATAAGAAAAATGCAGATGGTAACTATGTTGATGTGCAGGGTAATGAAATCTTATTTGACGCTGCTGCTGGTGCATATACTGTAGACGGCGTTGTGATAAAAGATGCAGATGGTAAACCCGTTACAAAGGAAGAAGATGCACTGAAGCTCAAAGGTTCGCCAAAGTTCTATAAAGGTGAACTGGATAACACAGACCCGGATAATCCTGTGTGGAAACCAACAGCCGAGGAAGCAAATCCTGTATTGCATCGTTATTATCAAGGCGGCGTATTGTTCTCCAGCGATGGCAACGGCAGCAACCCCAATGATATCACCGCAAAGAATATTTCGGTTTCCCTTGATTGGGCAAATGGTACCACTCGCGTGCTGCAAACCCAAAAGGAAGTTGACCCCGACCATCCGCAAAGCACCATCAATGATAACCTGCGCCATATGGTTTCGCTGCTGACCGAAAAGGAACATAACTATGCGCCAGGGGATATCCCGGCAGGTGCAGATTCCCCCTCTGCGGATACGCCGTTCTTTACCGGTACATTCCAAGATATGATGACCAAAATGGCGTCTACTCTTGCAACCGATGAACACACAACCGAAGCAAGCCTCACAAACTATGTTTCGTCGGTCAATGATATTTATAACGACCGCGACAGCGTATCTGGTGTTGACCTTAACGATGAAGCCGTTGCAATGATGCAATATAACAAGTCTTATTCTGCGGCGTGCCGTCTGCTGACAACGCTGGATGAAATGCTGGAAAAACTCATCAACGGCACTGCACTGTAAGAATAAAACATCCCTTTCAGGAAGGAGAACTGCAACCATGAATATATATCGTGTCACAACTAACGCGATGATGTACACCTATAAAAACAACCTGATGTCATCCAAAAAGCGGCTGAGTGATGCAACCATCCGGGTACAAACTGAACGCAGTTTCAATTCGTATGCGGAAAACCCCGCCGCTGCTGCGCGGGCATTCCAGCTCCGCCGTTCCCATTGGAACACTTGCAACCAACTGGAAAGCAACAGCCGTGTTATGACGACTTTCCAGCAGGCAGAAAGCGCAATGGATAAAGTGAAAAACGATCTCAAAAATAAAGTTGGGGACTTTTCCGGACTGCGTGCCTTAAACGGTGCGGATGCTAGTGCACGTACGACTTGGGCACAGACCATTAAAGCTGCCGCAGAAGGTATGGTTCAGCTTATGAACACCAAATATACGGATAATTATCTTTTCGCCGGTGCGGATGGCTTGAATGTCCCCTTTACCTGGGATGAGGCAAGCGGCGAACTGCTTTATCGCGGTGTCAGCGTTAATGCGAAAGAAGGTACACCCGAATATGAAAAGCTGAAAGAAATGAATGCTGAAACTACCTTCGTTGATATCGGGCTTGGGATGCGTGAGGACAGTGAAGGCAACCCGATCAGTTCCACGGTTTATAATTCTGCGTTGTCGGGTATTGATTTCCTTGGCTTTGGCAGGGATGCTGATGGCGATCCATTGAATGCGGTATCGCTAATGATGGAAGCCAGCAAGCTTCTATCTGAAGCAAGCCCAGATGATGGCAGTTGGGAAGAAAACGGCGCAAAATACGAGCGATTCCATCAGTTGGTAAGCAAAATGGAGGATTCCACAAATGCTATGCTGGAAAAATTCGTTGAGCATGACGCAAAATCCACTTTCCTTAAAAATAACGAAACCCAGCTTACCGCTGCAAAGGATAGCCTGAATATCCAAATCAATGAAGTCGAAGATATCGACCCGGCAGCCGCCATTACAGACCTGCTGAACGCGCGTTACAGCTATAACGCAGGGCTTCAGATTGGGATGCAGATTTTGTCCCAGTCGCTGCTTGATTATATGAAATAAGCATTACATACAGGTGGGAAACTATTTTTTGTAAAAAGGAGTGAGGCTGTTTATGTACCCCCTGATTGAAATCAAGACCGTCCCGATTGAAATCGAGATGAAAATCAAGGATGCCCGGCTGGAATATTCCCGCGGGACAGCCGAAATGGAAATCAGCCGATCGGGCAGCGGTGAAATGAACATCAAAAGCCGCCCAATCCGGCTGAAAATGGATACCTTTGAAGCGCGTAATTCGGTATCCCCAACGCCAATAAGGAGTATTGTGCAAGCTGCACAGCGGGGGAAACAGGCTGCTTATGAGGCAACCGCAACGTATGCGCGGCAGGGGGAATTGCTGCTGAACGCACAAATTGGCGAAAATGTGCTTGCAAAGATTGCCGCGCAGCCAGTGCAGGAGGATATAAAAATGGAGTTTGGTTTAGATTTCCTTCCAAAAGGCGGCGTCAATATCGATTGGGAACCCGCGGAAATGCAAATCCGCTATGAAATGGATAAACTGAATTTTGACTGGAAGATTGAGGACGCCAGCTTTGAGTTTGTCCCAGGCGATATCGAAATTTCCGTGGCACAGCAGCCAGATGTCATTATCAAATATGTGGGCGGCGCATTGTATGTTCCGCCGTCTGCTGACCCAAACTATAAACCAGTAGATATCGAGGCGTAACTTTTTTCAGGAGGGGACTGCTTGAAAACAGCAACAAAATATTTCGGAGAAATTGAATACGAAAAAACAGATGTACTGACCTTTCCCAAAGGGCTGTTCGCGTTTGAAAGCGAGCGGGAATTTTTGCTTCTCCCATTTGAGGGAGGCGAATCCGCGCTTTTGTGCCTGCAAAGCCTTGCAGACCCGGATCTGGCATTTGTCGTCATGAACCCATTTATGGTGAACCCGGCATATGCACCCGTGCTGCAAAAAGAGGAACTCAAGGCGTTGGGCGTGGCGGACAGCCGGGAATTATGCTATTATGTGCTGTGCGTTGTCAAAAGCCCAGCCGCGGAAAGCACCCTCAATATGAAATGCCCAGTGGTTATCAATGATGATACCCGCCAGGCAATGCAGGTTATTCTGGAAGGCGATACCTATGGGATGCGCCACCGGCTTGCGGAGTTTGAAGGGAGAGGTGAAGTCTGATGCTGATCCTCCGGCGCAAAGCAGGGGAATCGCTGCTGATTGGCGATAATATTAAAATCACAGTCATCAGCACTGAAGATGGCGGCGTCAGGCTGGCAATTGATGCCCCAAAAGAAATTACTGTGTTGCGTGAGGAACTTGTCAGCGCAATGCGTGTCAACCAGGATGCAGCCCATGCAGCAGCGCCGAATGTGCTTCTTGAAGCCATTGGGCAGTTGCCGCACCCGGGCAGCGGGCAAAAAAAATAGGCGGCACGGAAAAAATCCCGAACCGCCTGTTTTGCCGGAAGTCAGCGGCAGAAGGCAACACGTTGTTCGCCTTCATCATGCCGCGGATTGTCACGTACCCGTTCGCACGCCCACATTAAATTGGAAATGATGGAGGTGCTGTAACGCTCCTCATAAACCGATACCATTGGCAGCCGTTCATGTGACGGCACAACCACATATTTCGATGGCAGGCGGCTGAGCGTCAGCGCAATGACATCAATGCGGCAGCGTGGGCAGCAGCACATATTCGCTTTGCCCATGTATTTGTCCGCTTTTTCCTCTACGATTTCCTGCATCACATTGAGGCAGACCGGAGCGTCAGCCGGCGTGCCTGCCTGACCATTTGTGTTTGCCATGTTCAAATGCACCCTCTTTCTGTGGATTCCATACATTTACGGGCAAAAGGATGAATTTTGTTTGCGGCGTGCAGCTAACTTTTCCCGTAAATGTGTCGATATAAATAATGAAGAACAGCAGCAGATGGCGTTGCCCTGTCGGGCTTGGCTTTTTCCCAAAAAACCACCCGCTATTTATATTTCGATATAAATGTGAAAAGAGTTAGCACCTGTGCGTTGGTTTTTTCCAAAAGTAATCTTACAAATCATGAAATGGATAGGAGTTGAGTGATATGGCGTCTATCAGCAGTTTAACCGGTAGCAGCAGTGCAACCAGTATTTATGGCAACCGAAACGTGATCAGCGGTCTAGCCAGCGGTCTGGATACCGAAACCCTGATTGAAAACGCAGTGTCTGGTTATAAATCCAAAATCACTTCCCTGCAACAGCAACAAGAATTGGTACAGTGGAAACAGGATGCATACCGCAGCATTATTGACAAAATGGTTGCCATGACGCGGAAATATACATCCTATACCTCCAGCACCAACTTGTTCAGCCAGAGCTTTTTCAATAAAGCTGTGCTGACAACCGCAGGCGGCGATAATGCGTCCAAAGTATCCGCGTCTGGGCGTACCAGCAGTGATGTGCGCATTGATGCAATCAAACAGCTTGCCACCGCTGCAAAATATACCATTGGCGCAAATAATACAGCGGCAGGGAAACTTGCGGCTGTTCAGAGTGCAGATGGCAAAACGCTTACCGTAAGCGGTGCCGGTTTTGATCTCAGCGGCAAAACCGATGTCAGCACAATAGATGGCAGCATGACCATTAAATATGGCGGCAGCAGCGTGTATCTGAGTTTTGGCGAACTGGATACATATAAAAATGCCGAAGAATTGGCAGATGGCATCCGCGAAAAACTGGAAGAATCTTATGTGAAGGCCGGCAATGGCGAATATGTCAAGGCAAGCGACCGTATTGATGTAAAGGTTGACAGCAATGGCGTAATTAGCTTTGCGGATAAGTCCAGCGCAGGCAACAGCGTCTATATCAGCAGCGCAAGCGGCCATGCAAAAACGACATTGGGACTTGACCCTGGCGAAGATGCAACCAGCATCAACGTGGGCGATAAAAAGCTGTCCACTGAGGTTCCAACCATGACATACCTGCAAGGGAAGTCTATGGATTTCACCTTCAATGGCACCACCAAAACCATCACCTTTGATAAGGATTTTATGGACGCTGTGAAAGCTGGCATACCAGCATTTGGTGATGAAACCAGTGTTGGCAATCAAGATTACGTAAACAGCTTTGCAGCACAGCTAAATGTAAAACTTGCGGAAAAGTTTGGCGAAGGCAAGGTAACCGTTGGCGTTTTGGACGGGACGGATACAGAAGGTAATCCAGCCCCATCTTTTACATTCCAGGTTGCAAAGGGTTCTACGCTGAATGTTACATCTGAGGTTGGCAAGGCGTTTGGCTTGACAGATAAGGGCGTCAGCACTTATGTCAACACCAGCCGGACACTTGGCGAAATCCTTGGTGAAAAAGCTTTCCAAAACCATGATGGAGCAACAGAAGACAAAGATGGAAACCCAATAAAGAAATCCATCACCATCAATGGTACAACCATTGAATTTGACAAGAATACAACCCTGGAAAGCATGATGAACAGCATCAACAGCAACAAAGATGCTGGTGTGAACATCAGCTATTCCAAGCTGACCAATGAATTTTCCATCACGGCAACCGAAACCGGCGCTGCTGGCAAAGTTGAAATGAGTGGGCCACTGGCAGAGATTTTTGGCTTTAAGGATGGAGCAGAACCAGCTGGAACCAAATTTGAAGCCGGTCAGGATGCTATTTTTACCGCGACTGTCAACGGCACCCCAATGGATATGGTTCGTTCTTCCAACACTATCGATTTGGATGGCTTGTCTATTACCTTGAAGGGCACTTTCGGCTATAAGCTGGATTCGGACGGAAAGCCGACAGATGTACTCGATAAAGCGGCAGACCCCATCACTTTTGAAACCAAAACAGATAGTGATACCATCATTGATGCAATCCAGACCTTTGTTGATGATTACAACGCACTGGTTACGGAAATCCGTGAGCAATATGCAACCCTTCCGGCAACCAAATCCTTCAAGGATCGCTATATGCCGCTGACCGACAGCGATAAGGAAACTATGAGTGACGCCGCAATTGAAGCCTATGAAGCAAAGGCAAAACAAGGCATCCTGTTCGGCGAAAGCGATTTGTCTACCCTGCATGATAAACTGCGTTCGGCAATTACCGCAGTGGGCGATCAGACCGGCGAAAACAGCAATGCGCTTGCGAAAATCGGCATTACCACTTCATATTCTTCCTACCTGACGACATTGGATCTGGATACCAACAAGCTGCGCGAAGCGCTGGAAAGCGATCCGGACAGCGTGCGTGATATCTTCACCAAATCCAAGGAAAATGGTGCGGAATCCGATGGGCTGATGAAGAATGTGAAAGATGTGCTGGATATGTATGCAAACACATCGACTGGCAGCCCTGGCATTCTCATTCAGCGCGCAGGTTCTGCCTTTGCACCAACTTCTATCAATAGCAATACATTGCAAACCGAATACGATAACCTGACCAACCAGATCGAAAAATGGCAGGACAAAATGAGCGACCGTGTGGATTATTATACCCAACAATTCACTGCGCTGGAACAGTTAATGGCTCAGATGAATAACCAAAGCTCTATGTTGTCCGGCTTGATGATGGGCAACGGAAGCTAACATAGTAAGGAGTCATTATGGAGAACAAAGGCTATCAGCAGTATAAGGAACAGTCCATAAACTCTATGACCTCCAACGAGCTTTTGCTCCTGCTGTATGACGAACTGGTAAAACGGCTGGGACGTTGTGAACTGGCACTTGCACAGCAAAATTATCCGCTGCTTGATGAATCAGTTGACCGCAGCTTGGCAATTCTGCGCTATCTTGATGATACGCTTGACCCACAATATCCCATCAGCCGGGATTTGCACAGGCTCTATGATTTTTTCAGCTATGAACTCAATCGCATTAAGCTTGGGCGGAATAAAGCCGAACTCGATAAAATCCGCCCAATGCTGGCCGATTTACGGGATACATTCCGAGTTGCGGATAAAAACTGCGCAGACCAGTCAAAACAGCCATAATCATCCGCCGCATTTGCTGGCGGGCAGCCATATTAAAATATTCTAAGTAAGGAGAGCTTTGAAATGAAGTTCAAAAATCTTAAGGTCAGGAAGAAAATTACGATTTCCGTAATTGGTATTGCAATCCTGGCGAGTATTTCAGGTCTTGTGAGTACCTTCCTGATGTCCGATATCCAACAGCGGTATGACGATGGGCTTACCTATTTTGGGTTTGCACAGGGCGATGTCGGCATGGCAATGGGTGACCTTGCCCAGCTTGATGGCAGAGTCCATGACGCAATCAGCTACATTGATGCATCAGCCAGCCAGTCAGCAAAAAGTGAGATTCCGGATTTGATTTCCAACATACAGCAATATATGGATGAAGTCGAATCATCACTGCAAAGTGATACGGCAAAATCCCAGTTTGCTACGGCAAAAACCGCGTGGGGTACATACCAGACGCTGGCAAAAGAACTGGCAGATCAAGGCGTAAGCATTACGGATGAATTTACTATGCGCCAGCTGCAAAGCCGCCTGACGTCAGAACTCGATACCTCCTATGACGCGATCTATGACAGTTTAAGCAGCCTGATGAATGAAAAAGTCCGCCAGGGCGACGAAATGCGCGAACAGGTTGCAAATGTTGTTGTTATCTGCCGGGTTATCGTGTTTGCATTGATTATTATTGCGCTGCTGCTTGGGTTAATGGTGACTTCTAAGATTTCCAAGGATATCGCAAAGCCGCTGGCTGCTTGTGTTGAACGCCTCCAGGCACTTGCCCATGGCGATTTACATTCCCCGCTGCCGTCTATCGACTCGCAGGATGAAATCGGTGATATGGTTGCAGCTTCTAAATTAGTGGTTGATGATTTGACTGCCGTTATCAATGATATCGAATATGTTCTCGGCGCTATGGCAGATGGTAACTTTGATATCCGTTCTCGCAACCGCGAATCTTATGTTGGCGATTTGCAGCCGGTATTGGAATCCATCCACCGTATTAATAACAGCCTCAGCGATGCACTGGCACAGATTGCCCAGTCTTCTGACCAGGTATCTTCCGGTGCAGACCAGGTATCCAACAGCGCGCAGGCACTTGCACAGGGCGCAACCCAGCAGGCAAGCGCGGTCGAAGAACTCTCCGCAACCGTTGCCGAAATTACCCAGGGCGCAGTCCAGAACTCCGAACTTGCCCAGAAATCCAAAGCAATGGCAGATGAAGCAGGCGGTCAGGTTATCGCGTGCAGCAGCCATATGGAAAATATGGTATCTGCGATGGACGAAATCAAGAGCGCTGCCGAAGAAGTCCGCGCCATTATTGATACCATTGAAAATATTGCATTCCAGACCAATATTCTTGCGCTGAACGCCGCTGTAGAAGCAGCTCGCGCAGGTTCTGCCGGCAAGGGCTTTGCCGTTGTCGCGGATGAAGTCCGCAATCTGGCTTCTAAATCCGACGAAGCTGCCAAGGCAACTAAGGAACGCATTGAAAATGCCATTACTGCTGTGCAGAAGGGCAGCGGCTATGTCACAGACGTATCCCAGGCGCTTGACCTGACCAAGGAACTCGCTGGGCAGGCTGTCGGCATGATGGGCGATATCGCGACTGCCAGCGAACGTCAGGCAGAATCCATTGAGCAGATCCGCGAAGGGATTGACCAGATTTCCGCTGTTGTGCAGACCAACTCTGCAACCAGCGAGGAAACCGCGGCTGCCAGCGAACAGCTTTCCAGCCAGTCGCAGATTATGGATCAGCTCATGTCCCGCTTTACGCTGAAAAAAGAAGGCGGCTATATCCCGCCTGCAGCTGCGCCGCAGGCGCAGGAAACCGCTTCCGCGGAACCCGCTGGCTTTGATTACAGCAAATATTAATGCAAAAAATGCAAAACCAGCAGTGAAATAAAAATTTTGCGCCCCGGGGAAAAATTTTTCCCTGGGGCGCTTACTTTTCCGCCGGAAACACCGATATATATTATGAGGGCAGTTAAGGAGCTGCCACCATGCGCAGGCCGGCATGATGCCAGCCAGATGCACTGCCCGGAAAATTTCATATTTTCATTGGAATGCAGGGGAAACGGATGTCCCCGAAGAGCTTTAAGGAGGAAGTTTTTTTTATGCGTATCCAACACAACATTATGGCGATGAACGCCTATCGGAACTATTCCAACAACACCTCAGCGCTGTCCAAGAACCTGGAACGTTTGTCCAGCGGTTACAAGATTAACCGCGCTGGCGACGATGCAGCAGGCTTGGCGATTTCCGAAAAAATGCGTGCGCAGATTACCGGTCTGGAAGCAGCCCAGAAGAACGTCAAGGATGGCATTTCACTGGTAAACACTGCTGAAGGCGCTATGCAGGAAATTCAGGATATGCTGAACCGTATGGTTTACCTGGCAACCCAGTCCGCAAACGGTACTTATGACGACCCGGTTGACCGTCTGAATCTGCAAAAGGAAGTTGACTCTTTGAAAGAAGAAATCAACCGTATTGCAGACAGTGCAAACTTTAACGGCATCAAGCTGCTGGATGGCTCCCAGTCTACTTTTGAACTCAGTGCAGATGGGATTACCCGTGGCACTAAAAATATTACCGATGGTTTGACTATCAACTCAGGCGTAGACGGCGGCGGCACAAAGGCAGAGGCTGCTATTGATGTTTCCAGCTTATTTGGCACTGGCGATACAATGGTAATTGACTTTGCTGGCACTGGTGCGCCTACTGCCAAAACCCTGACCTTTGGCACCGACATCAAGGGTGCTACCAAGGAAGAGCAAGCTGAGAGCATCAAGGCTGCATTGGAAAAAGACGCTAATATCAGCCAGAAGTTTGATGTTGCCGTGGATGGCACCAAGGTCACCATGACCGCTAAGGCAGAGGGTGCTTCCGAGGCTGCAGTCAAGAGTGTTAAGGTTAATGATAAAGGCGTAACTTTTGGTACAGGTACATATACTGCTGGTACTGCTAATGCTGCGGCGGCAAAAGCTGATAAAGGTGGCTTTACAAAGCTGTTTGATGGTGGCGTTACAGGTAGCACCCCGGCAGACAGCATGGATCTTAAGGCTGGAGATGTATTGACATTTACCTTTAAAGATGCACAGAATAACGAGAATTTGGTTGCAAAGGTCACTGTTACAGACGACATGATTGCAGGAACTAATGCAGACACTACCACCAATATCGTAAATGCGTTGAATAACGCTAAATTTGAGAATAAAACTGGTACTGTTGCAGATGAAAGCCGTTTTAAAGTTTCTGATCTTTTTGATTTGAAGGCAAACATGAAGACGGCAGATGGTACTACAGCTGAAACCGGTAGTATCTATGTTAAGGCAAAATTAGATGGTAAGTTTGATGTTTCAAAGGTTGAACGTACCAATGCTGATGATGCTAGCCGTAGCAAAACAGTTACTGCAACTGCTTGTGGTACAGCGGGTACTGCTAATGTGGTTTCTACCTATGCAATTGCTCGTACAGACGATACTACTAACTTTAGTGACGGCGATGTGATTGAACTGACAGGCTCCCTGTCCGATGGTCGCAACTTTAATCTCAAACTGACTGTGGGCAAGGACTTCCAGGTTGGTGCTAGTTATGCTGCTACTTTGACCAACATGAAGACCCAGCTGGAAAAGACCGGCGATGACGCCACTATGGTTACGCTGAATGACGGAAGCCAAGTCAAGGCTGGCGACATCTTTGGCAGTGGCAAGGAGATTAGCATTGGTGCTAGTGCTGCAACGGGTATTACCTTCACTTCTGAAAAGGCAGGTCCGGTACAGGCTGGTATCGGTGGCGGCATCACCAACGTGACCTTTAGCGGTTCTGACCCCGCAGAGGTGGATGCTACCATTACCAAGGGTGCGGATCCAACCGCTGCTGAATCTTCCTTCACACTTGACAAAGATTTGGCATATGGTACTGCTATCACCGTTGGTGGCAAGACTTATGAAGTTGTTAAGGATGCTCGCGATGTAACAAACCGCAGCAACATTGCTGTTGTTGCTGATGATCTGACAAAGGTTAACGATGTTGCTGCAAAATTTGTAGATGCAATTAATGAGCAAGCTAAGAAGGATGCCGCTGATCCTGCTAATCCGGACTATGTTGCATCTGCTGATGGCGCAACCGTAAAGATTACTACAGCAGCCAAAGGTTCGGCTGTCAAGGCTATGGAAATCAAGACGCCTTATGGTGATGAAGCGCCAACTGTTTCCTTCAAGTTCGACCCGAACAAGATTCAGGAAGGTTCTTACATGACCATCAGCAATGGCACGGATACCCATACCTATGAATTTGTCAAGACTGGCAGCAACCCGAAGTCTGGGAATACCGCAATTGAAGTTGCTGACTTTGGCAAAATGCCTGATGCAAAGGCACTCGGCGATGCGTTTGCTAATGTGGCAAAGGGCGCAACTGTTGAGGTAGCTGACGATGGTACTGTAACAATTACAGCCAATGAGCTGAATGGCTCCATTCCGAAGCTGAACGTCAGCTTCTATGAAGGCAAGGGCGGCTTGACGCTCCAGATTGGTGATACATCTGATGATTACAACCAGTTAAAGGTTGGTATTGGCGATATGCACACTGCTGCTATGGGCATTGAAGATATCAACATCGGCAAGCAGGAAGGCGCACAGGCTGCAATTGATGTAATCCGCAGTGCGATTAACTATGTTTCTGGTATCCGCGGCGATTTGGGCGCGATTTCTAACCGCCTCGACCATACCACCAACAACCTGTCTGTCATGCGTGAAAACATCACAGACGCTGAATCTGCAATCCGCGATACCGACATCGCTGAGGAAATGATGGCTTACACCAAGAATAATATCCTTGTACAGTCCGCCCAGGCAATGCTCGCCCAGGCGAACCAGGTTCCGCAAGGCGTCCTGCAGCTGCTCCAGTAATCCCCATCGCCATAACCCCGGCTTGATGGAAAGCGAGGAACAACCATGGACATGATGAATAGTATCGCAGCGGCAAGTATGTCGATGAGCGCGGCAAAATTTGCCCAGCAAGTTGATATCGCTGTGACCAAAAAAGCAATGGATACCGAAGAATTGGCGCTGCAAGAGCTGACCAAAATGCTTGAGCCAAGCCCCTATCTTGTGGATATCCGCGCATAATGCGTATAAGTTAATTTTTACGAAAAAAGCGGGCTGGAACGATGGTTCCAGCCCATTTTTTGCGCTTTTTTCGCAATAAAATGAAACTTTCCATGCCTAGTACCAGCGTTTTGTATAAAAAAATGAACGATTTGCCAAGCGTGTTTTTTTTATGAGTGCTTGAAATAAAGGAAATGACAGTGTATAATATCATTAGTTAGCCATGCAGTTAGGGATAGTTATGCCCTTTCGGGGGTGCTGGGCACAAATAGATATTCACAGCGGAGGGAACGTTCGTGGACGAGAATGTAAATCAGAATAAGCCGAAACTAAAAGAACGGCTCGCGAAAATCAGCAAAAAAGTATGGGCAATTATCATCGGGGTTGTGGGCGTGCTTCTCATTGCGGGCATTGTGCTGGCTGTGGTGCTGTCAAGCAAGACATATACCACGCTTTTTGCAAATCTCAGCAGCGAGGATATGTCCGCCATTACAGCATATCTTGGCGAGCAAAATATTACAGATTTTAAAATCCAAGATAATGATACCATCCTTGTGCCCGAAGCGCAGGAAGTTTCGCTGAAAGCAAAACTGCTGCAGGAAGGTTATCCGTCTTCCGGCACAAAATATTCGATGTACCTTGACCATATCAGCGCACTTTCCACCGAATCCGACCGGGAAGCCTTGCAGCTTTATGATTTGCAGGACCGCCTGCGCGCGATTATTCGGAATTTTGATAATGTGAAAGATGCAACCGTGAATATCACGCCAGGATCGGATGACCGGTTTGTGCTTGACCGCGACAGCGTTGTCGAGGCGGAAGCCGCAGTATTTGTCACAATGATTGGCAACAATATGCTTTCGGATAAACAGGCAAAAGCAATCCGCAACATGGTAAGCCATTCTGTGCCAGGGCTGGTGATTGAAAACGTCAGCATTTCCGATGCTGAAGGCAATACATATTTTGACACAGACGATGTCAGCAATTCCGATTCAGCAATGCTGAAACTCCAACTCGAAGAACAAGTCAACAACCGAATCCGCGCCATTATCATGCAGGTGCTCAAGCCGATGTATGGCGAAGAAAATGTCAGCATTGGCGTCAACAGCACAGTAGACGTCAGCCGTCAGTATCAGGAATCCACCCAGTATTCCGAACCGACTTGGGCGCAGGACGGCAGCTCACAGGGGCGCGGTATCATTGGCAAGCATATTTACAGCGTGACCATAGCCCGCGATGGCGATACCACCGTAGGCGGCGTTGTGGGCACCGAATCCAACGCGGATATTTCCACTTATGTCAATGGCGAATACCAGCCGACCGGCGATGAACGCCAGCTTGATTTAAACGGCGAATATGATTATGATGTCAGCAATACGCATACCCAGACCGAAAGCGCGGGCGGCGTTGTCACCGATATCATGGTGGCGGTCAGCATTAACAGCTTGGAAGCTGGCACCATCAATACCGATGCACTGATTACACATATTGCGCGTGCCGCAGGCATTTCCGCAGATATAGAGCGGCAAAAGGTTTCTGTCATTGCAACGCCGTTCTATAACCCATCTGCAACGGATGAAGAAAACGGAAATGCAGGCGTACCAGGGCTTAACCTGCCGCCTTGGGTCATTTATGCAGCAATTGGCGGCATTGTCTTGTTCCTGATTTTGCTGATTATCCTTATCCTGTTGTCTGGCCGCCGCAAGAAGAAGAAACAGCAGCAGCTTGAACAGGAACTCATGGCAGCGGAGGCGCTTGCCGCCGCTGCTGTCGCGGCAGAAGAAGCCGAAGATGCAGATGCCGTAGCAGAGGAAGAAGAACAAAAACCAGAAGGCGCAGACATTATGGATGTGCATACTGAACGCAGTATGGAACTGCGTCAGGAAGTACGCAGATTTGCAGAAAGCAACCCCGAAATTGCTGCCCAGATGTTAAAGAGCTGGCTGAAGGGAGAGGGTGACGAAAATGGCTGATAAAACAAAAAAAGCAGATAAAAAGGCGGATAAAAAAGCCGATAAGAAAGCCGCAGCGGCTGCTGCCGCAGCCGCGGAAGCAGAGGATGCACAGGCACAGCCTGCGCCCCCTCCGCCGCCGGCGAAGAAAAAGCCAAATCTCAGCAGTGCGCAAAAAGCGGCTGCTGTGGTGGTTTCGCTGGGCGTTGAAAAGGCATCGCTCTTATACCAGCATATGGAGCCGGAAGAGCTGGAACAGCTCACCATGGAAGTGGCAAAGCTGGGCACCATTGATGCCGAAGTCAGCACCGATGTGCTGGAAGAATTCTACCAGATGTGCATGACCAATCAAGCGGTCAACAGCGGCGGCTTGGAATATGCCCGCACCGTGCTGCAAAAGGCATTTGGCGAACAGGCAGCGGCAACGCTGCTTGAAAAGGTGACAAAGTCACTCAAGAACCGCGAATTCTCGTTCATGAACAAGGCAAGCGACAAGGATTTGTTCTCGGCGCTCCAGCATGAACGTCCGCAGACCATTGCGCTGGTGCTTTCCTATGTCGACCCGGATAAAGCGGCGGCTGTCATCGAACAGCTTGAAGGCAGACGGCAAATCCAGGTTGTGGAAAACATTGCGCAGATGGACAGCGCTTCCCCAACCGCAATTAAGATTATCGAAGCCGAAATGACCAAAAAATTCGCAAATATTTTCAGCAGCAGCAATGTACAGGTTGGCGGCATCGATTTTGTTGCAAATGTCATGAACAACCTCGACCGTTCCAGCGAAAAATCCATTTTCGATGGGCTTAATGCTTACAATGATGAACTTGCTGAGGAAATTCGCAAGCGTATGTTCGTGTTCGAGGATATTATTACCATGGACGACCGTTCGGTACAGCGTTTTGTCCGCGATTGCGACCCACGCGATTTGGTGCTTGCGCTTAAAGCTGCCAATAAGGAAGTTGCAGACAAACTGTTCAAAAATATGTCTGGCCGTATGGCGGAAAGCATCCGCGACGACCTCGAAGTTACATCCAATGTCCGCATGAAGGATGTTGAGGATGCTCAGCAGCGTATTGTAACCATTATCCGCGGTTTGGAAGAAAAAGGTGAAGTTATCATCATAAAGGGCGGAAAGGATGATATTATTGCCTAATATTTTCAAACACTTTATGAAACCCCGCGCCTCTTCCTACATATTCCCAGATGCCAGTGAACTGAAAACTGAGGAAGAACCCGAACCAGTCCCTGAACTGGAGGAGGAAGAAGCTCCGCTGATTCCAACCGAAATCCTGCCCGAACCTGAGCCGGAACCCGAAAAAACCGCAATTGATTTTGCACAAGCGCAGGCAGAAGCCATTTTAGCGCAGGCAAACCAGGAAGCGGAGGAAATCCGGGAAAAAGCCCGGCGGGATGCCGAAGCTGAAATCCAGCAGCTAAGGCAGCAAGCCCGCCAGGATGGCTATAACGCCGGGTTCACAGAAGGCATGGCAAACGCTATGGCGGAAGGGCGCGCCGAATGCGAAAAGCAGGCGGCGCAGCAGGCAAAAGAAGTCAAACAGTTTTTGGATTCCGCAGCTCGTATCCGGGACGAAATCTATGAAGAACATCACGCGGGGATGCGTGATTTGGCGCTTGCGATTGCTGAAAAAGTGATCCGCATCAGCTTAAAATCCAGCGGGGATATCCTCATGCGGATGATAGAATCCGCAACCGAAAAACACCGCCGGTGTGAATGGGTGCAGATCTATATCGCGGGCTGTGACGCAAAAACCATGTCTTATACCATCCCGGAGCTGAACGCTGCGCTCGCGCATCTTTCAGACCGGGTGCGGATCATCCCGATGGCGGATGATGAATCTGGTACCTGTATCATTGAAATGCCGGATGAAATCATTGACGCAAGCGTTTCTACGCAAATTGATAATATACAGGAAATACTCAATGCCGCAGCAGATAGGAACTAATAGGTATGTTTAAAAACATGATACGGCAGATCCAGCAAGCCGAAACCATTGGGCATACTGGGAAAATTGAAAATATTGTCGGCATGTCGATTGAGGCTTCCGGCATCAGGGCGGCGGTAGGTGATATCTGCCGGATTTACAGCGAAGATTCCGGCGGACAGGTGACTGCTGAAGTCGTTGGCTTCCGTGATGACCGCGTGCTGCTGATGCCCTATTCCGAAATGAGCGGCATTTCCGCAGGCAACTTTGTGCGCACCACTGGGCAGCAGCTCAGGCTGAAAGTCGGCGGTTTCCTCAAAGGGCGCATTATCAATGCGTTGGGGCAGCCGATTGACGATTTGGAGCCATTTGACGGCGGCGTGTCCTACTGCATTGGCGGCAGCCACATCAACCCATTGACCCGTCCGCCAATCCGTGAAAAGATGGAATTTGGCGTCAAAGCAATTGATGCCTTGCTGACCATTGGCAAAGGACAGCGTATGGGGATTTTTGCCGGCTCTGGTGTCGGCAAAAGTACACTGATGGGCATGATCGCAAAAAATGTAAAGGCGGATATCAACGTCATTGCGTTGGTCGGCGAACGTGGGCGCGAAGTGCTGGAATTTGTGCAAAAAGACCTTGGCGAGGAAGGGATGCGCCGTTCTATCTTGGTTGTGGCGACTTCTGACCAGCCTGCCATGCTCCGGATGCGCTGTCCATCGGTTGCAACCGGCATTGCGGAATATTTCCGTGACCAAGGCTTTGATGTGCTGCTGATGATGGATTCCCTTACCCGTTTTGCCATGGCACAGCGTGAAATCGGGCTTGCCATCGGTGAACCCCCTGTGGCAAGGGGCTATACCCCGTCGATTTATGCTGAATTGCCCAAGCTGCTTGAACGCAGCGGCAATTTCCGCAAAGGTTCTATCACAGGCATCTATACTGTGTTGGTCGAAGGCGATGATACCAATGAACCCATTGCCGATACCGTGCGCGGCATTTTGGATGGACATATTGTGTTGTCCCGCAGCCTTGCCGCCGCCAACCATTATCCCGCGATTGACGTTGGCGCGAGTATTTCCCGTCTTGCCATTGAGCTGATTCCGGAATCTCATTACCGTTTGGCGTCCCGCCTGCGCGATATCCTCAGCACTTATGAGAAAAATGCAGATCTTGTTTCGATTGGCGCTTATAAATCCGGTACAAACCCAAAACTGGACTTTGCTCTGACCAAAATCGATGTCATTAACCAGTTCCTGAAACAGGGCGTGAATGAAGCGTTTTCCTATGAGCAGAGTTTGGCGGAGATGGAACGGATTTTGCAGTGATAAAATGACATAAAAAAGGGGAGAGAGCTTACACACCATGAAGAAATTCCACTTCCAGCTGGATACCGTGCTGGGCTATAAACAGCAGGTATTAGACACCCGTTTGATTGAGCATGGCGCCGCAATGGCGCAGGTTACCCGGCAGGAAGGCGTTGTAGCCGACGTCACCAGCCGCTTGACCGCCTATGAGGATGAGTACCGGCAGAAAAAATCGGAAGGGCTTACCATCATGGAGGTCATGAAGTATCAAAACTGTTTACAGGCGCTTGGGCGCGAAAGCCGCATCGAAAGCGAAAAACTGGAACGGTTCCGGCAGATTGAGGAGGAGAAGCGCAATCGTGTGATTGAAACCCGCAAGGAAACTGCTTCCCTGGAAAAACTCAAAGAAATCAAGCAGCAGGAATATGATAAAAGCGTCCAGAAAGAGGAAGAACGCTTTATCGATGATTTGACCATTGCCAAACTCGTTGCGAGCAACGCACGTGCGTTCTCATAAATAGCCCACTGAAAGGAGGTGAAATGACAAGATGAATATTGACCTTATGTCCCAGATGGTGGTTGGCGCATTAGCGCAGCCCGGCATCCCGGCGCAGGAAACAACTGGTTCAGGCGAAGGGTTTGAAGATATGCTTCAGCAGGCAGGGCAGAAACAGGAATCCCCTAAGCCGGAGAAATCCGAAAAACCTGCCGAAAAACCCGCACAGCAGCAAAAACCTGCTACAAAACCGCAGCAGGAGGATGAAAAAATCCCGCAGCAGCAATACGAACTGGCAGCGTCCCTGATTACCGCACAACCTGTACAGGCACCTGTTATGGTTGAAGCAAGCGCAGCACAAACCCCAGTGGTTGCAGTGGAAGTGCCGCAACAGGCCGCAGCACCTGTGGTAGAAGCGGAAATGCCCGTTGTGGCAGAAACCGCAAATACGGCAGCACAAACTGTTCAAACCGCAGCGCCCCAGGCAGAACAGCCCATGCAGATGGAAGAACAGCCTGTAATTGAGCAGCCTGTCACTGAAACGGCAGCGCCGGAACAGCAGCAGCCCCAGCAGGAATTTTCCGCAGATACTGGCGATGCACCGCGCGCGATGGAATCTGAAGAAACGGTGACCGATGCTTCCGCAGGCGTTCAGGAAACCCCTGTTTTTGAGGATAACTTTGCCGTGCCGGTCAAAGTGGCACAGCCGGAACAACCCGTTACACCCGAAGCTGACGATGCCGCCGGCAAAATTGCAGACCAGGTGGAACAGGCTATCGCAAATGGTGAATCCAAAGTGGAAATCCGTTTGACCCCTGAAAACCTTGGACAGCTTACCGTGCAGATTACCCGTTCTGGCGATGGCTCGCTGAGCATTGTGCTGAATACCACAACGGATAAGGCGGCGGCACTGCTCGAACGCCACAGCACTGGCTTGCAAAATCTGCTCGCAGGGCAGAATCAGGTACAAGTCAAGGTGGAAATCCAGGCAAATACTGAACAGCATA
>CAXHNU010000044.1:0-23806 GCA_964017555.1 uncultured Butyricicoccus sp.
CGTTTCCTGTCCCGCATCAAGGATAAGTATGATTTCGCTGCACTCAACTCCCATCATTACGATTTCTTTGACCTCGATAAGGCAATGGATCTCGCTTGCAACCATAAGGATATTGCCCGCAAGGTTATGCTTACCTTTAAGGACTGAGTTTATGATCGCAAAGAGGGGAAGCACCTGCTTCCCCTCTTTTGGATTTTATAAGGAGGAAAACTGTGAAACAGTGGAAAATCGCGGTTTCATCTGCTGACGCCGCACCGCTCACCGCGCCAATCCTCATGATTGGTGATGTGGTGTCAAACCTGAAAAAAGCTGGCGCATTGGGTTTCCAGGCAATCGAAGTACATACCCGGGAAGATGTGGAACTGGATTATGATGGCATCGCCAAGGCAGCCGCTGAAAGCGGCTGTAAAGTCGGCATGGTCATCACCGGGCGGCTCAATACTGAGGGCAAATGTGACCTGATGAGTGATATCCCGTATATTAGCAAAGCTGCTGTCGATGGCATGAAACAATATGTGGATATGGCAGAAAAACTCGGCGCCGAAGGCTTGGTCATCGGTTGGGTAAAAGGCAATGTGCCCGCTGGCGGCGACCGCGCAAAATATATGGCGCGGCTGGCGCGCAATTTCAAAATTATCAACGATTATGCCAAAGCGAAAAATGTGAAACTCAACATCGAAGTGATTAACCGCTACGAAGTCAATGTGTTCACCACCGCGGAGGAAACCATGTCTTTCCTGGAGGCACATCCAGAACTTGATAATTGCTATGCCCATTTGGATACGTTCCATATGAATATTGATGAATGCGACCCCGTCGCCGCAATCCGCCGCTGCAAGGGACGGCTGGGTTATTTCCATTTGGCAGATAATTCCCGTTGGTACCCCGGCAGTGGTCAGCTCGATTTCAAAGCCCAGTTTGAAGCGCTGGAGGAAATCGGTTATGACGGCTATCTGTCCATTGAATGCCTGCCGCGCCCAACCCATGAAGAAGCTGCTGCCAAAGGCATTGCCTATGTAAAGAAGATTCTGGAAGGCTAACGCTGTTTTGAGGTGTTTTATTTTTACAATTACCCGCAACCTGTCCATAATAGCACAAGCCGTTGCCATAAATATTCTGATAAAATCAAAATAACTATGGTAAATTCGCTGAAATGATGCTATAATTATGGTGGATGTTGTAGGCAACCTGTACGCAAATGGCAGACCGCCCATAATTCTGTCTGTTATTTTCAGATATGGCTGCCTGCAAAACCAGGAATAGGCTCTTATTTTAAGGGAGGAAAATCAATTATGGCAAAGAAAGTAAGAATTGGTGTTTTAGGTGCCGGCCGCATCGGCAAACTGCACATCACAAACCTGTGCCAGTCTGTGCCGGATGCAGACGTTATCGCAGTTGCAGACCCGTTTTTGAATGACGAAACTGCTGCATGGTGCAATGATCTGGGCGTTAAGGTCACTTCCAAAGACCCGGAAGTTGTTTTCTCTAACCCGGATATCGACGCAGTATTTATCTGCTCTTCCACCAACACCCATGCTGAGTTCATCATGAAAGCCGCTGCTGCCGGCAAACATATCTTCTGCGAAAAGCCAATCCATACCGATCTGGCAAAAATTCGCGAAGCACTGGATGCTGTTGAAAAAGCTGGCGTAAAACTCCAGGTTGGTTTTGTTCGCCGTTTTGACCATAACCATAAGAAAGTACATGACGTTGTTGCTTCCGGTCAGCTCGGCGCGCCGCATATCGTAAAAGTTGCTTCCCGCGACCCAGAAGGCCCCCCAATGTCTTATGTTGAAGTTTCCGGCGGCATCTTCATGGATATGATGATCCATGACTTTGATATGGTTCGCTACCTGTCCTGCTCCGAAGTCACCGAAGTTTCTGCCTATGGCGCAGTCCGCACCAATCCGGATTATGCAAAATATGACGACGTTGACACCGCTATTGTTATGCTGAAGTTTGAAAACGGCGCAATCGGCGTCATTGACAACAGCCGTCAGGCAAACTATGGCTATGACCAGCGTACCGAAGTACACTGCGACAAGGGCTGTGTACAGGTTTCCAACGACCTGGATAACCAGGCTATGATTTCCACCCGTGACGGCGTTGAAATCGCAAAGCCAACCTGGTTCTTCCTGGAACGCTACAATAACGCTTTCATTCAGGAAGCAAAGGACTTTACCGACGCAATCCTGAACGATAAGGAAACCCCTGTAAAGGGCATTGATGGCTTGATGCCGGTTATGATTGCAATGGCTGCCAAGAAATCCTTGGACGAAGGCCGCTCTGTCAAACTGTCTGAAATCGGCTAACCCTTTGCAAGTTGCCTGATCTCCCACCCCGCTTTTTGCGCGTGGGACGGTTTATACCAGAAGGAAGAAAAGATATTATCCCGGCACACCAGGTGCCAGGCAATCAATAAACTGAGGGTGATGCGCCGTATCCGCGGATATGGACTCACCCTCTTTTTGCTTGCGCGGAAAAGGAAGGGGATACCATGAAAAAACTGTTAGCTATTTGGCTGGCTGCCTGTTCGCTGCTGCTCACCGCCTGCGAAACCCAAGCTGCCGTCCCCGTCAGCAGTAGCCATGCGGGCGGATATGCCATTGTCGTAAAATCCCTCGCAGACCAATATTGGGTCCTGCTCCAGGCTGGCGCTATGGCAAAAGCAGAAGAATTAGGCGTTTCTGTGCAGGTGATCGCCCCGGACAGCGAATCCGAAATTGAACAGCAGGTCGAAATCATCCGCGGACAAATCCGCGCTGGCGTCGATGGCTTAGCCGTTGCCCCCTCCTCGCCAGATGCTATCCTTCCTGTGCTCGCCCAAGCCGAACAGGCTGGCGTGCCTGTGGTTGCGGTCGATACCGATTTGCCCACCTGTGCCACCAAAAAATCCTTTATCGGCACCGACAGCGAACAAGCTGGACGGGAAAGCGGCACTTATGCGGCAAACCTCACCGGCAAAGGTGGCAAAGCTGTCATCCTGCGCGGCAGGGTCGGTGACATTACCCATGACCACCGCGAAGCCGGTATCCGCGAAGGGCTGGAAGCTGGCGGCGTGGAAATCCTGGCTGTGCAAGCCTGCGATTCCAGCCCGGAAAAAGCACAAACTGTTATGCAGGAATTGCTGGAAACCTATCCGCAAATTGATGTTGCCGTTGCCACCGCTGATTCTATGGCGGAAGGCGCACAACTAGCTGTGGAAAACGCTGGGCGCAATACTGCCATTATCGGGTTCGATGGCACGCTGCCTTTACTGCAAAAAATTGACAACGGCACTGCCATTAAAGCTTCTATCGCGCAAAATCCATACCATATGGGCGAACTTTGTATCCAAGCCCTGGTCACCTTGCATGAAGGCGGCACGATTGAACCCCGTATGGATTCCGGTATTTCCCTGGTCACACCGACCAATGCCTGGCGCTTCCGTGCAGACTTGGAATCCAAAGTCAAACAAGTCTTTCCATAAATAACCTTCCCTTGCTGGCTGCCATTTGGTATAATAAGCATATATCCTCCATCTTTCGATGGAAAACAGCGAGGTGGCTCCCTTTATGACCGATTTTTTACACCCACAATTGGATAAAAAAGATATTGAACGAATTTCCTCCCTGGGGCTTGCCCATATTGGTGACGGTGTTTATGAAATCATGACCCGCGCTTGGCTGGTTTGCCAAGGAATGCAGACCGCCCGCGGACTGCACAGCAAAACCGTTGCCCTGGTGCGCGCTGGCGCACAGTACCGCGCTGCCCAACTCATTTTGCCCCATTTGGACGAAGAAGAATCCGAAATTTTCCGGCATGGGCGCAACGCAAAACCCAAAACTGTACCAAAAGCTGCCTCCCATGCCGAATATGCCTATGCAACCGCTCTTGAAACCTTATTCGGCTGGCTCTATCTGCAAGGAAACTATGACCGCCTGAATGCCCTTTATGAAATCATCAGCCATGATTTTGATGAAATGCTGGGAAAAAAACCAAAACCTTGAAACGCAAAAGCACCGTTCCTATGAGGTCACCCTCACAGAAGCGGTGCTTTCCTTGGGTTGCTTTAACCGTAAACCACGCTTAAAGCACACCAGTTATTACCGAATCAGCCGTTTTTCTGATTCTGGGAAGAACTGTTGTTGTTCTTCTGGTTCTGGCTGTTTTGCTGGTTCTGCTGGTTCTGGGAAGAACTGTTGTTGTTCTTCTGGTTCTGGCTCTCACGTGACATGACGTTCCCTCCTTTCCTTTCGGGGATACGTCAGTTATTATGCCCGCCAATTTACCTCCTATACAGTTTTTTCAAAAGAAATCCCTTCTTTTTTTCCTATCACCCGCCGAATTGCCCGCATACATTAAAAATTCACATTTATTCGGATATTTTGTGGCCAAAAGGGTTTTAACTTCCCCTATGATTATGATATAATAAAAATAGTCTTGACCGAACAGATATCGGGAAATGAGAACATTGTTTTCCTTATTATACCATGTCATAATGATTTGGTCAAGTGGAAGTGCATGGGGGTTGGATCCGCCTGCGGCAGACATCCCCCCCGATAGGGGCACCATAAGTCAAACCTTGGAACAAAAGAGGAGTCCTAACGCATGAAAAAATGCTTAATCTGCATATACCTGCTGCTGGTCTGCATACTAACAGGCTGCAGCGGAACCACAGAAAACCAGGTCAAAATCGGCTTGGATATGGCAACCCGTGACGGTTTTTTGACCTCACTCGAAACCGCTGCCGTCAAAGCGGCCAGCGCGGAAGGCATACGGCTGGAAGTTGCCAACGCAAATAATGACCAGCAGGCACAGCTCGCGCAAATCCATGAATGGGCAGAAAATGGCTATGCCGCTGCTTTGGTTGTGCTGTGTGAAGAAAACGCCGCCGCCCAGGTTTTAGAAAAAGCAGGGAATATGCCGGTTGTGTTTGTCAACCGCCGCCCTGACGACGCCGTGCTGCAAAGCCGGGCAAATGTCATTTATATCGGCTGCCATGAACCAACCGCCGGACAAATGCAGGGCGAATACCTATCCCAATATTTCCAGTCCGCCGGACTGAAATCCCCGCGCATCGCGGTTATTACCGGCAGCGCGGTCAATACCGCGGCGCTGGAACGCACCCAGTCCGCCAAAGATATCATACGGGAATCCGGCTTAAACCCTAAATATATTTATGAAACCGATGCAAATTGGGATCGCGCGGAATCCCAAAAAGACTTCACCGCTTTCCTCAAAACCAAACCGAAAATTGACGCGGTTTTATGCGCCAATGATGAAATGGCAATTGGCGCCGCTGACGCGCTTGCACAGTCCGGCTATGCCATTGCAGATATCCCGGTTGTCGGCGTTGACGCTACCGCTGAAGGGCGCGCCGCAATCCGTGACGGGCGGATGGATTTTACCATTTACCAAGACCCTGTGGCGCAAGGCGCTGGCGCGATTGAAGTCGCAATGACCTTGCTCGGCGGCAATCAGCCGGAAGATGTTCAAAACAGTATCCGCTGGATCCCTTACACCCCCGTCACCTTGGAGAATATCGACCAACTTTTCCCCAATGATTGATCTTCCCCCCGCAAAAGGAGTTTACCCCTCATGGAAGTTATTACAAACGCTTTGCAGTCTGTCCTTGATGGCTTTACCGGACTTGCTGCTGGATTCCCCTTATTTGGCACATGGTATACCACCGTGATTCGTTTTGTTTTGCCCGTTTTGGCATTACTTATTCTGCTGACGGCAATCCGTTCGCTGATTGCCGTCAAACATCTGCCCGAAACCTGGGCTTATTTGGGGCTGCCAAACGGCGACCGCGTCCCACTCACCCATTGGGAAAATATCATCGGACGCGCCAAAACCGCTGACGTTGTCCTCAATTATGCCCCCGTATCCCGCACCCATGCTGCCATTACCCGCAATGACCGCGGTGAATGGACACTTTATGACCTGGATTCTACCGGCGGCACAAAGGTCAATAAAAAACGTGTGGATGGCAATGCTGTGCTGGAAAATGGCGATATCTTATCATTCGGCGGCGTGGAAACCGTCTTTCTCCCGGTTCCGGCTGACGAAAAACGCGCGGAACGCCGCGCCCGCGCGGAGGAATCGCGCCCTGTGCCCCCATGGGGCCCGCTGATTCTGCTGACCATCTTCCAAATCCTAACTTCTCTCCAGCTTGTGCTTGCCAAAGGCGATGAAGCAACAGTCAATATCCCTTTGGTATTTCTCGGCGTTACCGCTGTGATGTGGGGCTATTGCCTGATGCTGCGTATCATGCGGCGGGTCGGTTTTGAAATGGAAGTGATCGCTTTTTTCCTGTGTACCCTCAGTTTATCGGTCACCGCGTCCAAAAACCCGGATGATTTGGTGAAAATCTTTATTACCATGCTGCTTGGCTTGTTTGGATTCTTTATCCTGTGCTGGATGCTGCGCAATTTGGAACGTACCCAAAGTATTCGCTGGCTGATGGCTGCTGGCGCTGTCGGACTGCTTGCCTTAACCCTTGTTTTTGGCAAAAGCGAATATGGCGCAAAATTATGGATTAAAATCGGCAGTTTCTCGGTGCAGCCCTCTGAACTTGCAAAAATCTGTTATGTTTTCGCGGGCGCGGCGACACTTGACCGCTTGTTCCGTAAACGTAACTTAACATTATTCATCGTTTTAACCGGTTTATGCGGCGGTTGCCTTGCCATTATGAACGATTTTGGTACCGCACTCATCTTTTTTATCACATTTATCGTCATCGCGTATATGCGCTCGGGCGACTGGGCTACCCTTGCCCTCATCTGTTCGGGCTGCGGGATTGGCGGCATGATGCTGTTGCGCCTGAAAACCCATGTCGCGGCACGGTTTGCCATTTGGGGGCACGCCTGGGAGGACGCTTCCGACAAGGGCTTCCAGCAAGTGCGCACGATGTCCGCTTCCGCCTCGGGCGGGCTGGTCGGCGTCGGCGCAGGCAACGGCTGGCTGAAAAATGTTGCCGCCGCAGATACTGACCTTGTTTTTGGGATGCTTTGCGAAGAATTTGGACTGATTATCGCGGTACTTGCCGTACTTTGCATTATTACCCTTGCAGTATTCGCGGTGCGCGCCTGCCGCGCAGGACGTTCCAGCTTTTATACCATTGCCGCTTG
Source organism: uncultured Butyricicoccus sp. (assembly GCA_964017555.1). Taxonomy (GTDB): domain Bacteria; phylum Bacillota; class Clostridia; order Oscillospirales; family Butyricicoccaceae; genus Butyricicoccus_B. Next base: position 7,116 of record CAXHNU010000044.1, read on the forward strand.
TGCTGCCACTTCTATGATGGTTTTCCAAACCTGCCTGAATATCTTTGGCGCAGTGGATATCTTACCACTGACTGGCGTTACCTTCCCATTTGTATCCAACGGCGGTTCGGCAATGCTGTCCGCTTGGGGGCTGCTTGCCTTTCTCAAAGCAACTGATACCCGTCAAAATGCCAGCTTTGCTGTAAAACTGCCCAGCCGGAAGGAACTGCGGCAGGAGGAGGGCGATTATGAAGAAGATTGAACGCCGCGCCGCATTATGCCTTTTGCTGGCACTCGCCCTGTTCGCTGGATTATGTTTGTTCTGCTTCCGTTTTGTCACATGCGGCGGACAATGGGCTTCTTTTCCCTCTAACCGCCATTTGTATGACCGCAGTGGACGACTGATTTCCGGCGCAATTGCTGACCGTGACGGTGATATCCTCAGTGATATTGTGGAGGGCAACCGCACATTTTATCCGGATGAAACCGTCCGCCGCGCCACGCTCCATGCCGTCGGCGACCGGCAAGGCAATATCGGCACCGGCGCGCTTCATGCGTTTGCTGACCAGCTTTCCGGTTATAACCTGATTACCGGCGGCTATTCCCCAGTTGGCAACCAGCGCACCATGTATCTCACGCTGGACGCTGCTTTCAATGTCACAGCATATAAGGCTTTGGGCGGGCAAAAAGGTACCGTTGGCGTCTATAATTACAAAACCGGCGAAATTTTATGTATGGTATCGACTCCTGCGTTTGACCCGGACAACCCACCCGAAAATTTTGACGATGAACGATATGAAGGGGTATTCGTCAATCGATTCTTATCGTCCGCGATTGTCCCTGGTTCGATTTTCAAAACAGTTACCCTGAATGCCGCCATTGAAAATATTCCTGATTTGTATGACCGCACCTGGGAATGCACAGGCAGTACCATCGTCGGCGGGGCAAATATCACTTGCCCCAGCGCACATGGCTCCTTAGATATCCAATCTGCCTTTGCGCATTCGTGTAATGGCGTTTTCGGTCAGCTTGCCGCCGAAATGGGCGGCAGTGTGATGCAACAATATGTCGATAAAGCTGGTTTGACTAGCAGTTTGTCGGTCGATGGCATTTCTACCATGAAAGGCACTTTTGCATTTCAAGATGAGGACAAAGGTCAACTTGCCTGGTCAGGAGTTGGGCAAGGCAAAGACGCCCTAAACCCTTGCTCGATGATGGTTTATATGGGCGCGATTGCCTGCGGCGGCAAAAGCGCTGTACCTCGGCTGATTGATTCCATTGATACCGGTTCGCTTTTGCCCGGCGGGCTATTCCGCACCAAGCAAACCAAAGAACTGGTCACAGCATCCAGCGCGGAAACATTGCGCACTATGCTGCGCAATAATGTCGTGGAAACTTATGACGCAGACCGTTTCCCGGAAGGCGCGTGTGCAAAATCCGGTACGGCAGAAGTCGGCGGCGGCAAATCACCCAATGCTTGGTTCGCTGGATTTTTGGATAATCCAAACCATCCCTATGCGTTTATTGTGCTGGTGGAAAATGGCGGCGGCGGCGCGTCAGTCGCCGGTGAAGTTGCCAGCCAGGTGCTGAATGCGATTGTCAATAAAATGTCCGATTAACACAAAAAGCGCCCCCGGTTACCCGTGGGGCGCTTTGTTTTATGTGTGTTATGCTTCAATACTGACCGCCGCCGCTGGCGCTGCGGCGGACGCTGTGCTGTCTGTCTGCATGGCGCTGCCATATTGCGCTGTGCCCATGGACGCCGCTGTGGACGCGGAAAGCTGCTGCATTTGGGTTTGCAGCTCCATGCGCGTTAAAGCAAGCTGATCTTGCAGGCGGTTATCAATTTCTGCCTCCCGCATATATCCATGTTCCCGAATCACCCGCATGGATTGCCGCCGCTGCAATTCTAACTTCAATTGCTGGGCTTTGCGGTGCTGTTTTTGATATGCCGCGCGTGCCTGACGCATTTTTATCAGCTTTTCACGGTCTAAATCCCGCCGCTTTTTGTTGGCACGCGTTACCGCCTTTTGTAACTGCCCGATGGCTGCCCGGATACGGTCAGCATTTTCTGGATCTTGCCGCAATGCCGCTTTTAACTGCGACATCCGCCGCCACGCATAACCTGCCGCCGCGTTGACGTCTGACCGCGTTCTGGCACGCGCAAGCCGCGCATAGGCTTCTAATGGCGCGTCGCCATAACGGGTTGTGTTCGGCAATTTGAAACGCTCGCGCATGGCTTCCGCTTTCTCCTGCGCTTCTTTCATCATTTCCCATATGGATTTTTCTTCTGGCTGCTCTGGCGTTTGTATTTCTTCCATTTTTGGTTCCTTTACTGGCTCTTTGCTATAGTTTTGCATGGCTGCTGGTGCGCCTGCGCTGCTGATTTTCATACTGCTCATGGCTCGCATCCCTCCTTACAAACGCCCCTGCCCTTTTTATCAGTATATCACAAAACCATGGCATATAACAGCACCGATCTGAAAAATAACTGAAAAAAAGCATCCTTTTTTCGGTGTGAAAAAGGGATGCCTTTTATTTTTCCCTATGTTATTGGGTCTGCGGCCCTAAAGCAACATATAATTCCGGATTGACCGCATTGCCGTCGTGATGCACTTCAAAATGGACATGGGGGCCTGTGCTGCGTCCAGTATTGCCAGACATTGCAATTTGTGTGCCCTTTTCGATGGTATCGCCGACATTCGCCAACAATACACTGTTATGGGCATATAATGTCCGTAAACCATTTTGATGGTCAATAATGATGTAGTTGCCATAACTATCCGACCATTCGGATACAATCACAATGCCATTATCTGCCGCGTAAACCGGTGAACCCACTTCGGTACACAAATCAACGCCTTTATGCCAATGGTCATCGCGATATTTAAACCCGGAGGTATAACGATAAGTGGTCAGCGGGATCATCATTTCGCCGGTGCCGATGCCGATATTTTTGGTGCCAACGGCAACAACCGCATTGGTTGCACGGGATAATATTGCACGGCTGACAATGGTACGCTGGGTTTCCACACCATTAATGCTGACAACTTCTGCCCGGATACGTGCTTCGCCCTCGGTACCGTTGATAATCGGCTGTGCTGTATTTTGTGCCATATCCGCATTTTCCACCCATAAGGTTTCATAAGGAATCGCTTCCATATAATTTTCGGTATGGGTCACTTCCACATGCAGTTTATCTTCCAATTGCTTGTCCAATTCTTCCATGGAAATTTGTGCGTCGCTCGGCGCTGCCGCAAAAGATACGTTTACATTTTCTGTGAAACGCGCTTTGTCGGTTTCATCGGTCTTATATTGTGCCAAAGTATCATCCAGTATTTGCTGGATCTGTGTTGCCTGCGCACACGCGCCAATGGTTTCCCCATTGATTGTAAGCACAGCAAGCATATCCATGCCATCTGCTGCCTGCACCATGTTGGAAACAACCGCTTTTGGCTGTAAAATCTCATCTTTTAAAGCAAAAGTTGCTTTGGTTTCAATCCGCCCATCCATGGCACATTGCCCGGAAAATGCTGATACACTTTTTTCAACAGCCTTTGCTGCCTGCCATGCTTCGGCTTCTGTGCCAACTGCACCGATGGTTTTGCCGTCCACCGTGACGCGGTAAGCGGGCTGGAATGCGGCTGCCATTGGCAGCGCAAACAGCGCAAAATAACAAATTGCAAGCGCTAATGCCCGTTTCGGGTTTGGAAACTGGATTTTTGCCTTGCGAATATGGTTCCGCAGCCAAGTGTGCAAACGCAAACGGGTTGGCAGCAGGGCAAGCCGGAGGCGGGAACGCACAGCGGCTGAAAAATGACTTTGTTTTGCTGTATCTATCATGATGTCAGAAATATCCTTTCTAATATACGCCTATAGCAGTTCGATTACAATTTGGTTACAAACCCATGATACACGACTAAGGCGCAAATGTCAAGGGGTGGAAAACATAGAATCTGTCAATTCCCTATGAAATAATTCGGGCGGAAGCGGCGTGCCATTTGTGCAACATTCCCAAACCGCATCAAAAACCGCTGGTAAAGCTGCATAAGCATTTTCCAGCAGCATAAAAATATCCGCTGTATTTTGCGGCGCAGTCTGCCATGGTTTACCACTGCGGTTTGCACAATCTTCTGGCAATGGCAGGGAACGCATTTTTAAGATGGACAATTCCCCCGGCTGCCCGCGGCTGCGTTCGGCTTGCAGCAACGCATCACGCGCTGTATCATCGCCTTGCGACAGCGCTTCATAGACGCGGCGCATATCCCGCATGGCGGCGGCACACGCCGCCGGACGCACTTTATGCCCTGCCGCAAGGCAGGCATAAGACAGCATTTGCGCGGGCGTATGCAGCGCATGATGCTGGATGCGCAATAGCTGGTAAGCCTGCAAATGAATGGGGTTCTCGGTGATATAACGTGCGGTTATGGCATAATCGATATCGGTTGCGGCAAGCCCATAAAGCCGCTCGATTGGGAAATCCGGGTAATGGGGCGCTAAGCGCTCTTGTGCCATGGCAGCCAAAAACGGGGATATCTGCATATCCAGGATATCATGGGTGCATAACCCAAACAGCCATGCCCGCGATGCACCATTTTTTGCACGTTGTGCCAGCGCTTCAAAGCATGAAAAAGGCGCCATGTTATGCAACTCTATGGCATATGTGCGTAAAATACTATGATATGGAATATGATGATAAAACAGCGGGTCAAATCCCTGCGCGCCCCACGCATATGCTGCCGCGTATTTTTTACAAATAGCGGCAACCGGCTGCGGCGCATGAATCAAACCACACGTGGCAAAATAGTCATGGGTGATAAATGAAGGCATAATTGGTAAACCACCTCAAAATGGGTTCCATGTATTGATACAGCAATAGTATACAGCTTTTTTCACAAAAAAACCAGTGCCCGATTGTAAATTCTTCATAAACAATTAGGCATTTGGGCAACAGAAAATGGGACAGCTTGTTTTTGCTGCTGTCCCTGCGGTTTGATTGATTGCCGCTTTATTCACCAGATTCATCAATAATTGTTTCGCATAACCGGCGCATATAGGATGCAATAGCAGACAATGCCAAACATAACGCCAAGCGTTCACTGGGATTTTCCAAATCCGCGGATAATTTTTCGCTGAGCTGTGCCGGGATAAAATCCCTTAATACCTTTTTTGTGTCTAAAAATTGCCGCCAACAACGTTCAAAATCAATATCATCCCGCCCGGTAAGCTGCTTGATGTCATTTAATGCAAGCGACTGTTTGAGCTGGTAAACACATAACATTTGCATAATATGCTGATGTGTGTACTTTTTTCCTTGTATTGGATTAAGCAGTTTTTCACGTGAATAGTTGTTAATCATGGTTTTGGTCAGCAGTTTGTCGTCTGGATGGCGTTTGTTATCACTTAACCCATCATTAAACAGCGTCAACACCTGATCCATATACAGATCCAGGGTTGGGATCTGTTCTGGGGATAAATCCCTGTCAGAAAAGACCTCCCGCATAATTTCCTGTAACTTACGCATGATAAAATCCCTCCCTTTCCTATTGTAAATTATTTTTGAACATGATGCAAGATCCTCTTGCATTCTTCTTGCATTGCGGATATACTATAAAGTAGTTATCAAAACGATATGGAGATGTTTTTTATGCCACGTATGTTTCTCAAAGCACGGGAGCCGTTTTCAAGTTACTCCCATTTTATCGGCGCTGTGCTGTCCGGCGCAGGGCTGGGCTGTATGCTGCTGCGGATGCTGTTTGCAAGCGTGGATGCAATTACCATGTTCTCTGTGACATTATTTTGCTTATCCTTGATTGCGCTGTATTCAGCAAGCAGTATTTACCATTTTTCCGGGCGCGGCGAAAGTGTGCTGCGCATTCTCAAAAAACTGGATCACAGTATGATTTATGTGCTGATTGCAGGCAGTTATACGCCAATTCTCCTCAAATATATGGCATATCCAAAAGCAATTTATTTTGTTGGCGCCATTTGGGGCATTGCATTGTTTGGCATCGCTGTTAAATTACTGTGGATTGACGCGCCCCGTTTTTTGGGAACTATCCTTTATTTGCTGCTTGGCTGGGCAATTGTGGCAGATTTTAGCGTTGTGCTGTCCATGCCGGTGCCTGCCATTGTTTTGCTGGCAGCCGGCGGGCTGTCCTACACCATTGGCGGATTGATTTATATTGCAAAACGCCCCAATTTTGGACAGGTCATCGGTTTCCATGAGGTGTTCCACCTGTTTGTGCTTGCTGGCAGCATTGCCCATTACTTTATGGTATTTTTATATGTGATTTAACTCCTTTTTGCACAAGAAACAGCACCAAACCCGGCTTTTCATGCCGGATTTCTCGGTGCTGTTTTTTTGTGCCTAGTGCCGGTTCAGAATAAACTGATTTCAGAAATAACTGTATCTGTATATTTATTGCCGGGATAAATATCTTGAATCGTAAATTTTATGTGGTTGGTCTGCATCGGCTTGCTGAACTGGAATGTTTGTGCGCTCATCACATCGTCAAGCTGGAATGACTCACTTGTCCCATCCGCGGCGGTAACGGTCAAGGCGGCTGGGCGGGAATTTTTGTTGTATAAATCGCGATTTTTGTGATAACCTGCCATGATTGTAAAACCATTCACAGTTACTGTGTCATTTAATGTTAGGCTTATTGACTCGCCGACACCATAACTGTCAGCGCCTTCCACCCATGCGGTGGAAGCATCATTGTCCACTGCCCGCCACGGCGTATGTACCATGTCATATTCGCTGAGTGAGCTGCTTGCGGATACATCCGCGAGATCCGCCATGGTTACGGTGGGATAAACTGGTGTTTCCGGTTCCGGCGCGGGCACAGCGGCTGGGATACTTGCCGCGGGCGCGGGCTGTACAGGTTCCGACGCAACCGGTTCCGGTTCAGGTTCTGCGGCATTTTTCGTATCATTTGGTATGGTATCCGGCTGCACTGGCTGCACCTGCTGCACAGAAGAAACTGGTGCATCCTGCGCGGCATCATCTGCCGCGGTATCCCTTGGATTCAAAATAATGTATGCCGCAAGCACCGCGATAATCGCAATGAGTACCACAACGACCACTGGGATTAGGAAAAATGGCAATTGTTTCTTTGGCTGTGTCGGTTGTGGGACGGGCTGCGGCTGAACCTGCGTGGCTGTGGATTTTTGTAAATTCATCGGAATGCTGCCATCCGGCGGCGGCTCCGGGAAAACAAGCTGTTTGCCACAATTGGTGCAAAAGTGCATACCATCCGGCACCTGGGTGCCGCATTTGGTGCAAAACATAAAAAAACCCCCTTTGTCTTTTCTATTATAGCATATCCGGCGCTGATTTTTAAGCGGAAATGGCATAAACCGCATGAAAATGTAATCCGTTTACCGAAATTTATGGAATGGCAGGCTGCGGATGAAAAATCATTGCAAAAAAACGCATTTGTGCTACAATAATTTTAATACAGAATCTTTTTTTGAAAGTGAGGCCATTTTCTTTTATGCAGCATTCAACCAGTACGCTAATCCGGCGTTTTGCACCATATTTCCGCCCTTACCAGCGTGTTTTGTTCCTTGATTTATTTTGTGCCGGGCTGACAGCCGCTTGTGATATTGTGCTTCCCATGCTGGTGCGCTCACTGGCACAGCGTGGCATTGACGATATTTCTTTGCTTTCTGTCCGGTTTATTGCAAAAATTGCCTTGGTTTATTTGATATTGCGCATCATTGATGTGATTGCTACCTATTTTATGGCAAATGTCGGTCATGTCATGGGGGCAAAAATCGAAACCGATATGCGCACCGCATTGTTTACGCATTTACAAAAATTATCTTTTCACTATTATGCAAATACCAAAGTCGGGCAGCTTATGGCGCGTATTACCAGCGATTTGTTTGATGTAACCGAATTTGCACACCATTGCCCAGAGGAATTTTTTATCGCGGGACTAAAAATATTGCTTTCATTTGCCATTCTCTGTACAATCAATATCCCACTAACTGTGATTATTTTTATGATTGTACCAATTATGGTGGTTTGTTCAGCAAAGTTTAACCATAAAATGCGGGAAACCTTTCATAAAAACCGCGTACAAGTCGGGGAAATCAATGCGCAGGTGGAAGACAGTTTGCTTGGCATCCGTGTGGTCAAGTCTTTCACCGGGGAAGAACGTGAAATTTCCAAATTTGAATCAGGCAACCATGATTGGCTGCAAATTAAACGGGAAAACTATTTCTGGATGGGGGCATTTAACGCGACAACCCGCGCATTTGATGGGCTGATGTATTTGGCAGTGATTGTCGCCGGTGGGGCATTTATGCTGCATGGGGCGATTCATCCAGCCGATTTTATGGCATATATTTTATATGTTTCCACACTGCTTGCCACCATCCGGCGAATTGTAGAATTTGCCGAACAATTCCAGCGCGGTATGACTGGCATTGAACGTTTTTTTGAAGTGATGGACGTACAGCCTGAAATCCATGACCCGGCGCAGCCTGTGCCGCTGTCCCAGGTACAGGGAAATATCCATTTTCGGGATGTTTCCTTTGCCTATGCTGACGACCCAGATACGCCTGTCCTGCATCATTTGGATTTAGATGTCAAAGCTGGGCAAAGTGTTGCGCTGGTTGGGCCATCCGGCGGCGGAAAAACAACAATTTGCAACTTAATTCCCCGGTTTTATGATGTAACTGGCGGTCAAGTGACCATTGACGGCATTGATGTGCGAAAAGTACGGCTGGAAGATTTGCGGCAGCAAATCGGTGTTGTTCAGCAGGATGTTTATTTATTTTCCGGCACAATTTTTGATAATATTCTATATGGGCGCCCGGGCGCCTGCCCGGAAGATGTGATAGAAGCAGCAAAAGAAGCGGGCGCACATGATTTCATCATGAAAACTCCGCATGGCTATGACACTTATGTTGGTGAACGCGGCGTGCGGCTGTCCGGCGGACAGAAGCAACGCATTTCCATTGCGCGGGTATTCCTGAAAAACCCGCCTGTGTTAATTTTGGATGAAGCAACCAGCGCGCTTGACAATGAAAGCGAACGGTTAGTACAGGAAAGTTTAACCCGATTAGCCAAGGGGCGCACCACAATTACCATTGCGCACCGGTTGAGCACCATTCGTTCGGCAGATAAAATTGTTGTGCTCACAGAGGACGGCATTTCTGAACAGGGTACCCATGCGGAATTATCTGCCCGCAATGGCGTTTATGCTTCGCTTGACCGCCTTGCAAGAGGGTTTGAGTGATTTCTTGTTTCGATAAAAAATCCCCGGATTCCGATAAACAAAAGGAATCTGGGGATTTTTTTCTTCAGTTGAAATAAACGATTTCTTCTTTTGGCGGTTCAGTGGGCTGAATATCCAGCAGATCCAGCACAGGTCCCGGACCTTTATATTGCGACAAGGTTTCAATATGGATATGTGCCGTGATTTGGTACCAACCTTTATTCTGAATATCCGGGAATTTATCATGGGTATTGCAGGCAAAACCTAAAAAAGTGATATCTTCCGCACAGCATACCATACCATGCCGCCCGGGGACAATCCAGCCTTTGGGAAGCTGCGGTGTCACCAGCACATGGGCTTTGAACCGGACAATTTTGTCATCATATTTTTCCGGGCTGCTGCTGGCATCAATATACCATAACCCGAAATCCTCATCGCCGATGTTGATTTCCGGCGCGTCAACGTCAAATGGCATTTCCATATTATCCCGATAATCTTCGGAGTTTCCGTTTTCATCGTCAAGGAAAATGGTTGCCCGCGGATTCATCGCACGAATATTCCGGCTATGCAGGTAATCTTTGTCTTTCTGTGTGCAGCGGTTGAACACAATCAAATCCGCAGATGTGATATGTTCAAACATTTTGGGGCCAAGGTTTGCCGAATACAGTTCAAATGTGGGGCCGCAAATCGAAGCAACAATTTGATAAAGTTCCCAACTATTCGGCATCACTTCATCAATAAAATGCCCTAAATCCCACATTCCATTAAATTCGACCACAACGCGGTCAGGTTTGACCTCAGCGGCAGCTTTTTTCAGGGCAGCGGTAGATAATTCCTGCTCATCCTCGACATCGACCAGAATGGTATTATATTTTTCCAGAAAATCTTCTTCATATTCTTCGAGTCCATCTTCGCAGCGGATGAGTAACGTTTTTTCATCCACAGTGAAATTTGGGTCTGCCAGCACTTCTTTGATAAAGCTGGTTTTCCCGCCTTCCAAAAGCCCAACGAAAATATAAACAGGCGGTTTCATACAAACTCCTTAAATCCCAAATACTTCACACAAACGGTCTTCATCAAGTTCCGCACCAATGACGCACAAACGCCCGGTATAATCGGCAGCACCTTTGCGGATTTCAGGCATTCCCGGCACATAATCAAAGTGCAGCCAACCGCCGTCTGTGCAGGGTACAATCCCTTTGGCACGCAGTACCGTGCCCAACGAAATATCGCCTAAAGCGGTTAAACAAGCGGAAAGTTCAGTTTCCGTGAACTTTTTCGGGGTTTCCATGCCCCAGCTTTGGAACACTTCATCGGCATGGTGGTCATGCCCACAGGAACAGGAACCGTCATGGTGGTGGTGTTCATGGTCGTGATCATGACAGCCGCACGTACAATTTTCGTCATGCTCATGATGATGTTCGTGGTCATGATCGTGATGATGCTCGTGTTCATGATGATGCTCGTGTTCATGATGATGCTCGTGCTCATGCTCATGATGATGCTCGTGCTCATGCTCATGATGATGCTCGTGCTCATGCTCATGATGATGCTCATGCTCGTGGTCATGATCGTGATGATGTTCATGCTCGTGCTCATGTTCTTCCGCAATTTGTGCAAGCAGTTCTTCTGCCAATGAATGGCTGTCTTCCATCACGTCCAAAAGCTGTTTGCCGGTCAAATCGTCCCATGGTGTTGTAACAATGCGCGCATTTTGGTTATGGGAACGCAGTAAATTAACACATTGGTCAAGTTTATCTGGTTTTACATTTTGGGTACGGCTTAACAGCACCGCGCCCGCGTGTTCAATCTGATTGAGGAAAAATTCGCCAAAGTTTTTGGCATACATTTTGCATTTCATGGCATCCGCAACAGTAACAAAGCTGTTAAGGACAACAGGTTCATGTTCTGCAACACCCTGTACAGCACGGATAACATCACTTAATTTACCAACGCCAGACGGTTCAATCATAATGCGGTCTGGGTGGTAAATTTCGATTACTTCTTCCAATGCTTTGCCAAAATCACCGACCAATGAACAGCAGATACAACCGGAGTTCATTTCGGTAATTTGGATGCCAGCATCTTTGAGGAAGCCGCCATCAATGCCGATTTCGCCAAATTCATTTTCAATCAGCACAACTTTTTGTCCGGATAATGCTTCTTGGAGCAGTTTTTTGATGAGGGTTGTTTTGCCTGCGCCAAGGAACCCAGAAATAATGTCAATTTTGGTCATATTGATGATACCTCCTGGTATTTTAAATTTTCCTATATGATAAAAATGATACTAATCATCATAATACCCCAAAATGCAGGGGAAATGCAATAGGTTTCCTGCGATTTTTTTCTATCGGAACAAATCCGGCAAGAATAAGTCCTGTTTTTTGACCAAATCCCAATGAAAGCGCGGGATTAAGTCACGCGGGGCAACTGGCTGATATTCTGGCAGCAGTCCGGCGGCATAAGCTAACGCGCCGGTAAGCTGCTGCGGCGTCATGCGGGAACGCAAAACGCCCAAATCCAAATCTTCATCTCGTTTGCTCAGCCTGCGCCCATCGGGCGCAAGGAGCAAGGGGATATGGTAAAATTTTGGCGGCACAAAGCCAAATTGCTGATGCAGCCAAATTTGACGTGCGGTTGAACCGATGAGGTCATTGCCGCGGACGACTTCGGTAACGCCCATTAAGCCATCATCGACGGTAACGGCGAGCTGATAAGCGAACACGCCATCCGAACGGCGGATAATGAAGTCACCGCATTCCTGCGCGAGATTTTCAGTATAAGCGCCCATACAGCCATCGACAAAGGAAATGGTTTGATCGGGGACGCGGACGCGAGTAGCCGCGCCGCGGGTTTGGGAAAGTTTATGGATTTGCTGCAAAGACAAATCCCGGCATTTACCGGAATAAACCACTCTGCCATCGGACAAATGGGGTGCATTTGCGGCATGGAGTTCGGCGCGGGAACAAAAACAAGGATACAGCAAATTTTTCTGCTGCAAAAGGGCTTCATAGCGCAAATAAATAGGAGTACGGTCACTTTGGTAAGCCGACAAACAGATATCAGATGCAATGTCTTCCAGCAGCGGGATATTAGGGGGCATTTCGATGGTATCCCAATCCAAGCCAAGCCAATGCAGGTCATCAATGATGAGGGCGGCATAGCTGCGCGGGCAGCGCATTTGGTCAAGGTCTTCGATACGCAGTAAACAGCGTCCATTTTGGCTGCGGGCAGACAGCCAGCTTAGCAGTGCGCATAACACATTACCGAGGTGCATCCGCCCACTTGGCGAGGGTGCAAAGCGTCCGGTAATTTTTTCATTCATCTGATGCAGTTCCCCTTTCGCGGCTGATGCCCATTACCTATTGTAGCACCACCAACGAAAAAAATCAAAAAAAAGCTGTTCACCTTGGAACCAATGAACTGTGAATAGAAAAAAACAGCCATTTCCAAACGGATTGGCTGCTTTTCATTTTTTTGTCTATCTCATCAGCAAAGGCGCCCTTTTCCTACCGATTTCATCCAAATCCCCACAAAGTGGTTTTCCATAAAATCTTTATCCTCAATCAGGAAACCTTTGTTGTCTGTTTTCATTTTTATGACATCACATAAACCGATGCACGCGCTACGCCCAAAGCATAGCAACGGCTGTGGTCATTCAAATAGATATCAATTTTATTGCCTTTAATGGCGCCGCCGGTATCTTCCGCGATAAAATCGCCAAATCCTTCAATATAAACCTTGCTGCCCAGCGGGATCACACGTGGGTCAACCGCAATGGTACGGCCTTCTGTGCAGCGGGTACCAGTTGCGGTACCGGCGCCATAGCCGCCGCTGCAGGAACGGCAGGCACAATAAAAGGTCAGTTTAAATTCACCCATTGCCTTGCCATTGGCAGCAACTGATTCTGTAATGCCATATGCGCTGGAACGAGTAACGGTACGCCCATAAGCTGGTGTATGCTTCAGTGCTGCTTTGCGGGCTTTTTCTTCTGCCGCTTTGCGCGCTGCTTCTTCTGCTGCTTTTTTTGCTTCTATATCTGCTTTTGCTTTGTCCATTTCCTCTGCTGTCCGCACAAGCCCTGCAACGGTGTTATTGGCACTGATTTGTCCAATCGAAGCCGTCATAATATCTGTCGCTGGCAGGCTTTCCATGGTAATCGGCATATCGATTGCCGATGCACCTGTCATGGCAAGGGATACGCTGAGCAGCAATGCCGGTAAAATCAATCTCAGTTTTTTTGTGTTACAAAATCGCATAAAGTTCTACTCCTGAAATTCTGCGGCAAGTGATAAATGTGTTTTGCGTTTTCATCATTTGCCGTCGTTGTAATTGGCCTGTTATGTCTGTGTAACCAATTCGTTTTCATATTGTTACCGTTCTGTAATCACATGATACGCACTCTGCGCCGTTTTGTCAAACCTTTTTTCAAAAAAATTGATGATATCGCTCCTTATCGTAATATTCTTATGCTTATATTGCTTATTGTATATAAAATTGCTGGTCTGTAAGGCGGCTTTGCCGGGGGTGGTCAGCCGGATTTTAAAATGTTAAATGTTGGTACTGTACAAATACCGGCAAATGTGATATAGTTAAAAATAAGCGTTTGTTGACAAAGCGCCTGCATGAATAGGGCTGCATATTGTGTGTCAGGGCTTGTCATAATGGATGGGATTTGGATCGCAACAGTATTTTGTTGTCTTTTCCATAAAAATATACGGGATTCCCTGCCCGGATTTTTTGAAATATTAAAATGGAATTTTTTATATTACATATTTTGTTGTAAAGGAAAGTGATAGTAGCATTATGAAAGAAAAACTGAAGATTATCCCCCTGGGCGGTCTGGACGAAATCGGCAAAAACATGACCGTGATAGAATATGGCAATGATATGGTTGTCATTGACTGCGGGCTTGCGTTTCCAAATGACGATATGCTTGGTGTAGATTTGGTCATCCCAGACACCACCTATCTCAAGCGGAATTACAAAAAACTGCGCGGTTATCTCATCACCCATGGCCATGAGGATCATATTGGCGCGCTGCCATATGTCCTGCGCGATGTCAACGCCCCGGTTTATGGCACACGGCTGACCTGCGGCATCATTGAAACCAAGCTGGCAGAACATAAAATGCCTTCCAAAGTGCGCCTCAACCGGATTAAAGCAGGTGATTCGATTAAACTGGGCTGTTTTTCTGTGGAATTTATCCACACCAATCATTCCATTGCGGATTCAGTCGCATTGGCAATCCGTACCCCATTGGGCACGGTAATCCATACAGGTGACTTTAAGGTAGATTTGACACCAGCATCCGGTGAAATGATTGATTTAGCACGGTTTGGCGAACTCGGCAAAGAAGGCGTACTTGCGCTGATGAGTGATTCCACCAATGTTGAACGGCCAGGTTATACCCCTTCGGAGCAGACAGTTGGTGCAGGGCTTGAGAACTTTTTCAAGAATTGCCGGGAACGCATTATCATTGCGACATTTGCTTCAAATGTATCCCGCTTGCAGCAGATCCTTGATATTGCCACCAAATATGGGCGCAAAGTCGCGGTTTGCGGGCGCAGTATGGAGAAAATCTCAGCGGTTGCCATGGAGCTTGGATATCTTTGTGACAAAGGCAAAGTGATGATTGACATTGCGGAAATGCGGCGTTATCCGCGGGAACAGCTTGTCATTGTATCCACCGGATCACAAGGGGAAACCATGTCCGCATTATACCGCATGGCATATAACAGCCACAAACAGGTGGAAGTTGTGCCTGGCGACCGGATTTTAATTGCAGCGTCCGCGATTCCCGGCAATGAAAAAGCCATTAACAGCATGGTCAATGAGTTATATAAAAAGGGTGCGGAAGTGATTTACGACCGCAATGCAGCCCTTCATGTATCCGGCCATGCCTGCCAGGAAGAACAGAAACTCATGCTTGCCCTATGCCGTCCAAAATATTTCATTCCGGTGCATGGGGAACATCGTATGCTGCGGATGCACGCCCAATTAGGGGAACAAATGGGTGTTCCAAAGAAAAACGTACTGATAACAGAAATTGGACGTCCGATTGAAATCGGGGAAAAATCCGCACGGCTTGGCAATCTTGTGCCCTCCGGGCAGGTGCTTGTCGATGGGCTTGGCATTGGCGATGTTGGTTCCGCCGTTCTGCGTGACCGCAAACATTTGGCGGAAGATGGGTTATTGGTTGTTGTGATGACCATTGACGGCACATCTGGCGTTGTTGTTGCGGGACCGGACATTGTATCGCGTGGATTCGTTTATGTGAAAGAAGCCGAACCACTGATGGAAGAACTGCGGACAACGTGTCAAATTGCGCTTGACCGCTGTTTAGACGAGGGTGTGAAAGACTGGAACGGCATAAAACTTGCCGTAAAAGGCGCGCTAAGCGACTTTTTATTCAAAAAAACCAAACGCAGCCCCATGATTCTCCCAGTAATCATGGAAATATAAGATATTCCCTTAATCCCCCTAATTACCATGTAACGTTGACTGGCTTGATTCCCTCAATCACCACATCACTATGACCTTAAACAAAAAGCCCTCCGCCAACGGCGGAGGGCTTTCCCGAAAATATATCATCATTTATGATGATATATCCTATATTTTTGCTTACGCGTTGTCTACCTTCGCCATATGCTCAATCAGCATCAGCAGTTTGTTGGAATAACCCCATTCGTTGTCATACCAGGAAACAACCTTGACAAACTTATCGGTCAGCGCAATGCCAGCCTTCTTGTCAAAAATAGAGGTACGTGCATCGCCCAGGAAATCAGAAGATACAACATCATCTTCGGTGTAACCCAGGATACCCTGTAAACCGCCTTCGCTCAGCGGCTTTTCAGAAGCAGCCTTCATAGCAGCGCAGATTTCTTCATAGGTTGCCGGTTTTGCCAGGTTGACAGTCAGGTCAACAACAGAAACGTCCAGTGTCGGTACACGCATGGACATACCAGTCAGCTTGCCATTGAGCTTTGGATATACCTTGCCAACAGCCTTTGCAGCGCCGGTAGAAGATGGAATGATATTGCCGCAGGCAGCACGACCGCCGCGCCAGTCTTTCTTAGATGGGCCGTCTACAACCTTCTGGGTGCCGGTTGCGGAGTGTACAGTGGTCATGAGGCCTTCGGTAATGCCGAATGCTTCGTCCAGTACCTTTGCAATCGGTGCCAGGCAGTTGGTGGTGCAGGATGCGTTGGATACAAAGTTCATATCCTTGGTGTAAGTGTCTTGGTTGACGCCCATAACAAACATTGGGGTATCGTCCTTGGATGGTGCGGACATGATCACTTTCTTTGCGCCGCCGTCAATGTGTGCCTGTGCTTTTTCCTTGGTGAGGAATACGCCGGTGGATTCTACGACATAATCAGCGCCGTCTTTGCCCCACGGAATATTCTTCGGATCCATTTCCGCATGGAACAGGATTTTCTTGCCGTCAACAATGATAGCGTCATCCGTGTATTCAAT
>CAXHNU010000045.1:0-23646 GCA_964017555.1 uncultured Butyricicoccus sp.
ATGGCTCTATACTTAGGTTTTGTATCATGTTTCGATTGCATGTGATTTGAGCGGAGCTTTAATCAGTGGTTCCTTAAGGAAAGATCGTGAAATCGTCCGCATTGCGGTCAACTGAACCTTGTGCAGTTGTTCAGCTGTGCGGGCGGTTTTAACCGTAAAAAACGCCGCGCGCAATTGACTGTCATCAATATAGAGGAGGAAAAATATCAATGGAGATTCAATCCGCATTGCACAAACTGGAAATTCAGACTATGCGCCCGTTTCAGTCTAAGCTGTTGGAGAAGCTACAGGCTGGTCAAGATATTATCTGCCTTGCACCAACCTCCGCTGGAAAAAGTTTGGTGTTTCAGACGTTTGCATTAACCAGTGAAAAATTAGTAATTGTGATAGAGCCGCATCTAGCACTCGAACTCGACCAAGTTGCCAAGCTGCAAAAACATGGTATTCCTGCTGCCTATATCAACAGCCTAATGTCTGTAAGTGAGCGTAAAGCTGTCATTGATGAAATAAAATCGAAAGAGCTACGGCTCCTGTACATAACCCCTGAAATGTTGCAAAACAAGGAGCTACAACAAATACTTGAAAAAACTGATATTGTCGGCATAATGGTGGATGAAGCCCATGCCATCAGCAAACAAGGTGCAGGATTCCGGGAAGATTACCTGAAAATTGGCTCATTCATAGACACCCTGCCTAACCGCCCTGTTGTGGGCGCGTTCACTGCTACAGCAACCAGAGCCACTGAAAATGATATCATCCAAAAGTTGCACTTGCAAAGCCCATACAGGCATCGTGCTGGCGTTACCCGCAATAACATCAGATTATCTGTAATTGAAATTGGAAACGGGCTGGGCGGGCGCAAAGACGCTGAAATCATCGAACAACGCAAACGTGAAAAAATCTGCCGATGCCTTAACAAACAAAGAGATGGACGTATTGTTATTTACTGTAACACCATCTCAAGAGTTGAAAATCTATATGAATACTTACAGGATAAAGGTTATTCTGTCGAATTTTATCATGGAAAATGTGATCGCAAACCCGACCGATTGAGAGCCTTTGCGCAAGGTGCGGTAAAAATCATGGTGGTAACTAATGCTTTCGGACTAGGTGTGGACATTCCAGATATCCGTCTGATTATCCATCATTCACCATTGATTGGCTTGGATGATTATGTGCAGGAAGTTGGACGAGCAGGACGTGATGGAAAAAAGTCTAAGGCATTACTGCTGTGGCATGAGTACGACTTTACAATAAATGAGAGATTGATTCGAGAATCTCAAATGAAATTGACGGGTCGCGAACTGAAAAACCGTATTGACGCACTGAAAGCCCTTCGTACATACGCAAAGAACGAGCAAGACTGCCGTTGGCGGCTTATTCGTGATTTCTTTGGTGAAGATAAAGGTAACCGGTGTAAAAAACGATGCGATAACTGCCGCTTCAAATAACAGCTTTCCCGCTGCATTCATCAAAGGCAACGGATCTTTTTTGTTAGAAACATGAATGCCTGATCGAAACAGTAGAAGTTAACAAATAAACTTGTCTGTAAATGCTATATGGGAATAATTCCTATATAGCATTTTTTCTTTTATTGTGTTGCTGGAATGCTTTTCTCCTATTCGATAATTGTACATCTTCTTACTCTCCTCCCCACAAATAATCCATAAACACAGCATTCAAGGCACTTTACAGAACATTTAGGGGGTGTATTTTTTTATGAACATCAAAACAGGAAAATAAACAAATTCTGTGAGGTGTTTTAACATGAGTAAGAAAGTAAGAAAACATAAAAACAGCTGTATCAACCTCTCTCCTGATGGTTTCTCTATCCATACCTTTGAGATATCTCAGAAGCTAACTGAATTTGAATGGAATCAGTGTAAGAGTGAACTGTATGATCAACAGAAAGAAACTGGAGAACATTGGATTTATCCTGATAAGAAATACAAGGGCAATCATATCTGCAAGAAGTATTCTGATCATGGTGTTCGTATCCGATTAGAGCATAATAAGTCAGATGTTGGCGCAGAAAGCTATTATGTTCGTATGATTATAAATCCCAGGAAACTGATTGACCCTGACAGCAGCTACCTTGGAATTCTTTCTCCTGACAAATCCAGCATCAAACAATTGGTCAAGTCATTTCAAGATTTGATGACAGGAACACCATTTACAGCAGACTTGTCACATTATTATCTGTCAAGGATTGATTTGTGTACAAACATCCAGTGTGAAGATAAACGAGTCTTTCGAGAACTGGTTCGGTTACTGAGAAAAACAAACACTCCGAAAAAATATCAACGCAAATTCTACAAGCATACCGATAAGAAAAAAGCAAACCGCTATAACAAACATTACATCCGGATTGGTTGTGGTTCTCAGGAATTGGTGATCTATGATAAGACGTATCAGCTTGCGGAAAATGATCTGGCTGTTTCTTATGAAAAGCTGCCAGCAGGTGTATTGCGTGTCGAAGTCCACTATTGGCGTAACAAAATTAAATCTATTGAGAAAAAGTGTGGCAGTGACAATTCGGAAGATATCCTCTGGTTATTGATGCAGGAAAGCAAATCACGAATCTGTAGGCTGGTCAAAAAGTGTTATCTTGAGCGGGATTATGTCAGCTATGAAGAAGGAAAACGGCAGATTGAACAATCTAGCTTTACAACAGCAACCAAGGAACGAATGCTGTTACTGTTTTCCGAAATGCGTCGCAAACAAACTATTGATATGGCATTCGCTTTAATGGAACGCCAAGGATATCGAACAGATGATTTGCTGAAAAAGTTTGAAAAGCTTGGGATAAACCCAGTCCCACTTCGGCAAGGCTATGCTGCTGAACGGATGCCAAGTCTGCCGGAAATCCTGCATAAGATTGGGGACTGTCCAATTACAGTAGAGCTTTCTTTTTGGAAATGGAAATGATTTTCTTCTTATCACTCATTCCAATAAGGCTTCAATTCGTATCCATTCAGCAATAAAAATCAGGTTTGATGATGCGTGATTTTGCGCTGCATCAACAGCTTTGCTATTTCATATATACAGGATATTTTGCTTTCTGCAAATCAGTAAAAACCAGAAAACCTTCAAACTTGCTGATTTTTAACCTCATAAAAGTTTAAATTCAAATTAAGCATAATATTTGAATTCAAGAAACAAATACCCTATATTTGAATGAATACGGTATAGAAAACTGTACAGGAGAAACTGATAAACTTGATGTCCCAATACTCACGTTCCCTTTAAAAGCGCGTTTTTTTGAGTTGTGGTTCTGTGGCAGCTTTACACGATATCCAGCCATATTTGAAGAAGCTTACCTTTCAATGGGAAAGGAAAATTTTCTTGTTTTGTGTCAATATTTGATGTATAATATAAAAAGCATAAAGCGTAAACCGAAGAAGCTGGATTCAGCTTTAATGAACGACAAACCATCAAGGAGAAGGGTAGCTTGAAGTCAAACTTTGCATTTCTAAACAGCCGTTTTCCCGTGTTAGCGAATTTCGGGGAATTGGCAGAAAAATATTTATACAGTGATTCTAACGCCTGCTTGATGAAGCTGGGGATGCTTGGTGAAACAATTGTCAATCTGTGTTTTACCTATGATAAAATTCCTTTGCCCCAAGATAATACAGCAGCAAACAGAATCAACAAATTGTTTCGTGAAGGTATGATTGCCCCAGATCTGAAAGATATCTTTCATGCGCTGCGCGTTAATCGCAATAAGGCGATACATGAAAACTATGATTCTGTAGAAGATGGAAAAGCGCTGATACAAATGGCACATAGTCTGTGTGAATGGTTTATGCAGACCTATGGCGACTGGCAGTATCAATCTCAGCCATTTGTCATACCAACTGATATCTCTGTACTTGATAAAGTCAATAAACAGAACGAGCAAATTTATGAAGCGGAGCTGTTGGAGGAAGCAGAAAAAACAGCGAAGGCAGCGCCTGCTGTTGCAAAAGAAACCAGAAGGAACCGTTCGGGTCAAGCCGCAAGCCAGCGTACCAAATCTGAAGCGGAAACACGTTATCTGGTTGATGAACAACTCCGTAAAGTGGGCTGGGAAGCTGATACAGGAAAATTACGCTATGCGAACGGAACACGCCCAACAAAGGGGCGTAATATTGCAATTGCTGAATGGCCCACAGATTCTACCGTTGGTAATAAGGGTTATGTTGATTATGCTCTGTTCGTTGGTATGCAGATGGTTGCTGTGGTTGAAGCTAAGGCGAGCCATAAAGATATTCCGTCTGTTATTGATTATCAATGCAAAGATTATGCCAGAAACATCCGAAGTGCTGATGCCGCTTATCAAATCAGCACGTGGGGCAGTTATGGCGTTCCATTTACCTTTGCCACTAATGGCAGACCTTATTTGAAACAATATGATATCAAAAGCGGCATATGGTTTCTGGATTTAAGGCAGCCTGATAACCATGCGAAAGCATTAAGAGGTTGGATGAGCCCGACAGGGATGTTAGAACTGCTGGGCAAGGATATTTCTGCGCGAAATCAGGACTTGCAAAAAATGCCTTATGATCTATTGCGTGATAAAGACGGTTTAAGTCTGCGTAATTATCAAATAAGAGCAATCGAAGCTGCCGAAAAGGCAATTATAAATGGGCAATCCAGTATTTTGATTGCAATGGCAACTGGTACAGGCAAAACCCGTACAATTTTAGGCATGATCTATCGTTTTCTAAAAACTGGACGTTTTCGCAGGATTCTTTTCCTTGTAGACAGAACATCCTTGGGAGAACAGGCATCCGATGTATTCCAGGAAGTAAAATTGGAAGAGCTAATGACCCTTGATGATATTTATAGCATAAAAGGGCTGGAAGATAAAGATATAGCCCCTGAAACCCGCATCCAGATTGCTACCGTTCAAAGCATGGTAAAACGAATTGTGTATCATAACGAAGATACGATGCCTGCCGTTTCTGATTTTGATTTGGTTATCATTGATGAGGCGCACAGAGGTTATATCCTGGATAAGGAAATGGGTGAGGATGAAACCCTTTACCGTGACCAGATTGATTATCAAAGCAAATATTGCAGTGTAATTGAATATTTTAATGCTGTAAAAATTGCATTAACAGCTACACCAGCATTGCATACAACAAAAATTTTCGGGCAGCCTGTGTTTCAATATACATACCGTGAGGCAGTGATTGAAGGCTATTTGGTTGACCATGACGCACCCCATGCGTTGATTACCAAATTGCGCAAAGAAGGCATTCACTATAAAAAAGGTGATACTGTTGCTCTGTATGACCCGATTACTGGCGAAATCACAAATTCTGAACTGCTGAACGATGAATTAAACTTTGATGTGGATGATTTCAACCGTCAGGTCATAACCGAGCCGTTTAATCAGGCTGTTTTAACCGAAATTGCACGTGATATTGACCCTGAAAGCCCCGATGTACAAGGGAAAACACTGATTTATGCTGTCAATGACAGCCACGCTGATTTGATTGTAAAAATCCTAAAAGAAATTTACACCAAAACAGGTGTAGATAATGACGCGATTATGAAAATCACTGGTTCTGTTGGCGGCGGCAATCAGAAAAAGATTCAGCAGGCAATCAAACGATTTAAAAATGAACGTTTTCCCAGCATTGTTGTTACAGTTGATTTGCTGACCACTGGGATAGATGTCCCTGAAATTACAACTTTAGTATTTATGCGCCGTGTGAAATCCCGAATCCTGTTTGAACAGATGATGGGGCGTGCAACCCGCCTTTGCCCGAAAATCGGTAAAACCCATTTTGAAATTTATGATCCTGTGGGCGTTTATGACTCTTTGAAAGATGTCAGCACAATGAAACCTGTTGTTGTCAATCCGCAAACAACATTTGAACAGCTTTTAGATGGATTAGATGTGCTGGATGATGAAAAGCGGGTACAAAATCAAATAAATCAAATCATTGCAAAACTGCATCGCAAAATACAGCATATGGACACTGAAACCATAGAACATTTTGCAAGCCTGACAGGCGGGCAAAACCCGACGCAATTCATTGCAGATATACAACAGCGTAAACCGGAGAATGCCAAAAGCCATTTGCTTGCCCATACAAAACTGTTCAAAATGCTGGATGAGTTCAAGCCGGATGGACGCCGTTCTGTTGTTATTTCTGACCATGAAGATGAACTTTTGGAACATAACAGAGGGTATGGCAACAGCAAAAAGCCTGAAGATTATCTGGACGCATTTGCTGCTTATGTCCAAAATAATATGAATGAAATTGCTGCACTGAATATTGTTTGCACAAGACCAAAAGAGCTGACCCGTGAGGGTTTGAAATCCTTGCGGTTGGCACTGGACAGGGAAGGCTTTACCACTCAGCAGTTAAATACTGCGATTTCACAGATGACGAATGAACAAATTGCTGCTGATATGATTAGCCTGATACGCCGGTATGCCATTGGTTCTACTTTGATTTCCCATGAAGCAAGAATCAGTCAAGCGGTTGATAAGCTGAAAAAGGCGCATAAGTTTTCCAAACAGGAGCTCAACTGGATTGCCAGAATCGAAAAATATCTGATGGAAGAATCCGTGTTAAATATAACCGTATTTGATGAGGATGGACGGTTTAAGGCACAAGGCGGCTTTACAAAAATCAATAAAGTGTTTGGGAATACGCTGGAAAGCATTGTCCTGGAACTGAACGAATATTTGTATGATGATGGAGGAAAATTTGCATGATGTATGAGTTAATTCGTTCTTTACTCTCAAATAAAATAAATGAAAGTATGCTCAATCAACAGTATTGGGTACAACTTCCTTATGAGCAACAGCGGATTCTAAATGAAATGTTAGAAAATATACACGATATTGCCACAGACATGAATAAAATTGCGTCTAATGAGCGTAAAGTGTTGCCGCAATATCGAGCACAATTTGAGGATGCAATGTGGCTGAAGCTTGCAACAGAACTTGGATTGGTAAATGGGGGAAAACAACAATGACCACTCAGGAAATTGTATCAAAACTATGGAATCTTTGTAATGTTCTCCGTGATGATGGCATTACCTATCACCAGTATGTAACAGAATTGACCTATATCCTGTTTCTGAAAATGGCGAAAGAAACAAGTACAGAAAACCAAATACCAGAATCTTACCGCTGGGATGCACTGACCACAAAAAGCGGTATTGAACTCAAACGGTTTTATAAAGAACTATTGAACCATTTGGGCGAAAATTGTACTGGGCGTGTGCGTGAAATCTATCAGGGCGCATCGACCAACATTGATGAACCAAAGAACTTAGAAAAAATCATCACATCTATTGATGGATTGGACTGGTTTTCTGCCCGTGAAGAGGGATTAGGAAATTTATATGAAGGGCTTTTAGAGAAAAACGCCAATGAAAAGAAGTCCGGTGCGGGGCAGTATTTTACACCTCGTGTGCTGATTGATGTCATGACCCGTCTAATTAAGCCGCAACCCAAAGAACGTTGTAACGATCCTGCCTGTGGTACATTTGGTTTTATGATTGCAGCCCATCAATATGTGGCAGCGCAAACCGATGATTTCTTTGACCTTGACGCGGATACTGCTGCTTTTGAGCATACAGAAGCCTTTACAGGTACAGAATTGGTACATGATACCCATCGTCTTGCGCTGATGAATGCAATGCTACATAATATGGAAGGTGAAATCACATTGGGGGATACCCTGTCCAATCTTGGCAAACGGATGAAGGGTTATGATGTTGTGCTGACCAATCCGCCATTTGGGACGAAAAAAGGCGGCGAACGTGCCACCCGTGACGATTTTACGTTTATCACCAGCAATAAACAGCTTAATTTTTTGCAGCACATTTACCGCAGCCTGAAAGCAGATGGCAAAGCCCGTGCCGCTGTGGTTTTGCCGGATAATGTTCTTTTTGCAGATGGTGAAGGTGAAAAAATCCGTATTGACCTGATGGATAAATGTGATTTGCATACCGTTTTACGTCTGCCGACTGGTATTTTCTATGCGCAGGGTGTCAAGACCAATGTGCTGTTTTTCACCCGTGGAAAAACAGATAAAGGGAATACGCAGCAGGTTTGGTTTTATGATTTGCGTACCAATATGCCTTCTTTTGGCAAGACAAACCCATTAAAAAAAGAACATTTTGCAGATTTTGAAGCGGCATTTAATGCGGAAAACCGAAATGCGGTACAGGATGAACGTTGGAATGTATTTACGCGTGAACAGATTGCGGAAAAAGGCAACAGTCTTAACCTGGGGCTGATTCGGGATGATTCCATTGTGGATTATGCTGATTTGCCTGACCCGATTGAAAGCGGTGAAGAAGCCATTGCACAGCTTGAAGAAGCAGTAGATCTTTTGCAAGGTGTGGTAAATGAACTGAAAGCCCTGCAAAATGCGGAGGTGTGATATGGCGAGAGGAAAAAAGACAGCAAAGATGCTGACACCAGAAGAAAAGCTGCAACAGGCACTTGTGCCAGAAAAAGCGCAGCCATATCCGATTCCCGAAAATTGGTGCTGGACTAATATTGATTCCATCAATCAGTATTTAGGTTCGTCTGTTGACCCAATGAAACAACCTAACACCGTTTTTGAGCTATATAGCGTGCCGAGTAGCACTGATAATTACCCTGAACTTATTATAGGTTCAGAAATTGGTTCCTCAAAGCAATCTGTCAATAAAAATGATGTTTTGTTGTGCAAAATTAATCCAAGAATCAACCGCGTTTGGAAAGTTTCGCAGCATACAGAAAATGAACTGCTGGCATCCTCTGAATGGATTGTTGTTCGTAATTCAATGATAAACCCAGATTACCTTATGTTTTGTTTTAAAACACGATTCTTTAGAGAATTTATGCTGTCGAATGTTTCAGGTGTTGGTGGCTCACTTATGCGGGCGCAACCTAAATTTGTAAAAAAATACCCTGTGCCCATTGCACCAATAGCTGAACAGCAACGCATTGTTGACCGCATAGAAAGCCTGTTTGCCAAGCTGGATGCGGCAAAGGAAAAGGCACAGGCGGTTGTGGACGGGTTTGAACTGCGAAAATCTGCAATTCTGCATAAGGCGTTTACAGGGGAACTGACGGCAAAATGGCGGCAA
Source organism: uncultured Butyricicoccus sp. (assembly GCA_964017555.1). Classification (GTDB taxonomy): domain Bacteria; phylum Bacillota; class Clostridia; order Oscillospirales; family Butyricicoccaceae; genus Butyricicoccus_B. The sequence goes on from CAXHNU010000045.1 coordinate 9,094, forward strand.
GAACATAGGGTTGAACTGGATAGCTGGAAAACAATGCTGTTCAATGACTGCATTCAAAAAATGCAGAATGGATTGACCAAACGTAACGGTAATATCGGAGAAAGTTATGTGGTTCTCCGCTTGGCTAATTTGACTGAGGACGGTTTCGATACCAGAGATTTAAGAGAAATACTGTTGGGCGAGAAAGAGCAAGAATCATATTCTTTGTTAGAAAATGATGTAATTATGGTTCGAGTTAATGGCTCTAAAGATATTGTTGGTCGTCAACTACTTGTCCCTAAGGTGAAAAAATGGGCGTTTTGTGACCATATTATCAGGATTCGTTATCAAAAAAATATCATTCCCGATTATATGATAATGTTTTCTAAAAGTGATAACTATAGAGCCTATGTGAAAGATCATATGGTATCAAGTGCTGGTCAAAACACGATTAGCAGGAGGGGAATGGCTAATATGGTTGTCCCCATTCCGAAAAAAGATGAACAGAGGGAAATTGTTCGCCTTCTAAGCATCATATTTAGCAAAGAACAGCAAGCCAAAGAAACCGCCGAAGCTATCCTCGTCCAGATTGACACCATGAAAAAGGCGATTTTAGCCCGTGCGTTCCGTGGCGAGCTGGGTACCAATGATCCAGCCGAGGAAAGCGCAGCAGAGTTGCTGAAAACCGTACTATGAATAGATATCTGCAATAGAACAGGATATCAACATCATCAATGAGGTGAGCAATATCAGCAAAAGGAATAAGCCCGTTAAACAGCATTATGTGCCACAGGTATATTTAAGAAATTTCTGTAATTCACATAAGGCAATCGCTGTATTGGACAGGCGTACTCAAAAGATATTTTCTACAGGGGTTCGCGCTGTAGGTGCAGAAAATGATTTTTACACATTAGATAAGATGGAAGACCCATATTGCTGGGAACATTTTTATGCTGATGCTATAGAACCATTAATGGGAAATCTCATTTCAAAGATTACTGCTCAAGCGAATCTTTTGGTTCAAAATGGCACAATTATCATTCGTGATTTTGAAAAAACACAGCTGGCATATATTATGATAATGCAGTTGTTGCGAGGAAAACAAAGCCGCGAGTATGAACGCTGCTTATATCAAAAATATTTGCCTAATGTTCAGGAAAGTGTTAAATCAGTATTTGCTCCGTTAAGCAATGAACAAAATGAATTGTTGCAAAAATTTATCAATGATGATTATTACTTCAAGCGAACGTCTATGGATGTGACATTGCATGAAGAAAAAATTAAAAGGTTTTCTACAGCAATATATAACCATGATTTTATCTTTTATAGAATCCAGGGCAATGCAGAATTTGTAACCAGTGATCATCCGGTTATGTTTATAAACAGCATTACAGGTAATTGTATACCGTTTTCCAATGGATTATTGAAATCAAGCACACTTATATTTTATCCAATTTCGCCCAAACTGTTGCTTTGCGTTGCGCATCCAGGATTTTTCTTTGGGGGCTTATCAAAAAAGGATTGCTGTTTGATTGACCTCAATGCAAATGCAGAATCCCGGTTTATTCGTACGATAAATCGAAAACAGATAGAGCAATGTTCACAACACGCATTTGCACAGTCTGAAGGCGTTTTGAAACAGCATATTACAAAAAAATGAGCATTCAAATATTTATGTAACTTACTTTCCCGCTAGCGCATGGCTCAATCGTTCACCGTCGTCCATAATATATGATTCAAATATAATTGTGATATTAGGCACAGCATCTGCGATTAAGAACCTGACGGAAACTTTAGGTTTGCCTGTTGAACAAGCTATGAATGCTTTGAAGATTCCAGAAACTGATCGTCCGAAATATATGCAGATGCTTCAATCCATGTAATTGCTGTGTCAATATAGACAGTCCGTTATCAAAATAGGATGACGGGCTGTTTTATTGCGTGGAATCCTCATATCTGGGTGTTCACAGGTGTTTATTGATATGCTTGAATACAACATTTTGACTAGAATTGACTAACATAAGTATAGGTTAGCATGAGATGCGGTGAGCTGCAATCCCGCTCGGCTGCCACAATATAATTCCAGTCAGGAGTGATTATTTTGAAGTACATTAACTACAAGGAAATGAAAGATTTCTACACAATTGATGAGGTTTGTCGCCTATTTGAGATGGATAAAGCCCAACTTAAACACTATGCGGTGAAGTATGAGATTCAGCCACAGGAAGATCAATATGGCAACTGGGGGCTTCGTAAAGTATTAGTGCGCAAGCTTCATAACTTCATCTACAAAGAACAAAAGAACTGTTCCCAATCATCTGCAAACAACAATTATCATCGGAGCGATGATCCATGGGCATGATCAAAATATTGACTGTGAAAGAAGCTGCCGCCATGCTGAAAACTACCCGTCAGCAAGTGCGAAAAATGATCCAAAACGGGGAGCTGCAAGCGGTAAAAGTCGGTCGGGAATGGCGCATTCCAGAGGAGTTTCTGCTTGATTTCCTCAATGGAGCTTAGCCAATGGAAAAGGGCTCTAACTTTTAAAAGTCAGAGCCCAGTCAGCTTTGCAGAACGCATATATAGGGAGAAGTGTATCCTTTGGAGTTGTACGTATAGAACCTGTTTCAAACTACTGATTTCAGGATAGGCTTTCGACATTTTTGACACTTTGACATGTGTCGATATGTTGTTGCATGGCATCTATAAGTATATCCTGCTGTTCTGTTTTCAATGGTGCAGTTCGTGACATTGTATGATCATTTGCCGAAGTAACTTTAAGAGTTTCTTCTCTGGTAATATCACACGCTTCAATTAAATCGGTCTGCGTGACCTTGTTTCGGTTATCCAATGCTGTCGCGATGCAAGCGCTCTTGACAGCACTCTTAATTTCTCGTCCACAGAATTCATATATCTCTGATAGAGCCGTAATATTAACATCTTCTGCTAACGGTACATGAATTGTATTGGTACGAAGGTGTTGCCACCATATTTTCTTACGCTCTTCAGCTGTTGGCATCGTAAATTCAATGTTAATGAGTCTAGACAAGAATGCCTTATCATAGTTTACTACAAGGTTAGTTGCAAATATTACAATGCCTTTAAATCGTTCCAAGCTTATTAGAAGTTGGCTACGCATAGAATTAATTGCTTGTGCCGACCCATCGGAAACGTTTGTAAGTCGTTTTGAGAGCAAAGAATCTGACTCATCTAGGAATAGCAGTGCATCTTCGCGTTCGGCAGCCATAAAGATGGCTTTGACCATCTTGGGACCCTCACCGTGAAATTTGCTTTCGATATCCGCATAGGTAACACTGAGAATCTTCTTTCCCAATCTAGCAGCGATAGCTTCTGCCGCCATGGATTTCCCCGTTCCTGGCGGACCATAAAAGCTTAGTGCTGAACTAGCAGTCGGGATGATGGAACGAAGTCCCCACTCGTCGAAAACCTTGTGTTCTACTTGCAAAATCCCGATGGCTCTTTCAATTTGATCCAGTACCTTTTGCGGCAGAATTACTTGGTCAAATGTAAAACGAGGGGTTTCTGCTGAATAATTATAGGACAGCTTCTCATAATCAAATTCGTCCGTACTGGTTTCCCGTTTGAGGCGATTACCTGTTGTTGGAGCTTGACTACTACCTTGTGGTATACCGACAGACTGCGTGTTCTGAGCAGGAACCTTCTTGCTGGCAACCGGATTGAACGACGGATTTATCTGCTTGTAGTTAATCCTAACATCAATATTCGCCGTCGAAAGATTATGTATCTCGCCGGAAAGGATATCCCTAATCTGCTCGATTACAGATGGCTTTGATGACTCATACCGGATATTGTCCATGATATACACCTGCACACCATCCTGCCCTTGTGCATCAAAAAATGAGATACTCTGCTGACGTTTGAAGTATGGTTTTATAGAATGGATAATCTTTGACCCGATAACCTTCAGCAAGTCATCTGCGACTGAATATGCATCAAAAGAAAGTCGTATGTAGATATTACCGCTCATTTCCATCTCCTTATCTGGTAATTACAACCATGCCATCGCCGGTGCGGTTAATGAACCGATCGACCTCTTCATCAATGGTATCGTTCTTATCTTTGATTGCCTCGACATCGCTCACTTTTCCGTTATCGTCGACTGTTGCCACCAAATGAGTATATCCCTCGTCCTCCAACTTTTCGAGTTGGTCAATAGTCATGGTATTGTCACATGATTCGATCATTTCGTGAAGATCTGCCACTGCAACCTTTTGGGTTTCTTTCTTTGCGAATTTTTCCCTGATTTTGTTTGCAAGCCAACGAAACGTCAGCATAATGACATGCGTCACCAGACATCCGAGAGCTACGATACCGATGATTCCTGCTATAAGTCCAATCATTATTATTTCCTCCTAATTATTTCTTCTGCAAATATCGGGACGAGGTCATCTGTTTCCAGACGTGCATCAAGCTCGAAATATGCCGGATTCCTTGCCGTTCAGAGCTTTAATCAGCGCATCGTCAATGGTTCTCGTATGCATAATCCTGCTGACTGATTCGCCGTTCACCGTAATGGGCTCATTCTGCTTATTTACCAGTCCCTGTACAACGATATAGTTATCGTTTTCATTCCGGGGATCCGGGTTTTTCTTGACCGACAGGACGAATCCTGCAACTGCTGTACTCCGAAGCTTCTCAGCTTCTTCCTTATAGTAACGGATGCAGTCCTTCAACGTTACGAGTTGCAAAAAACCGCACTGATACCGATGCTCTGCGAGCGCATCGGTAAGTTCCGATATGAAACCGCGCAGAGGAAATGGCACACTGCCATCCTGTCGCTTGGTATTGTAATGATCTGTAGTATCGTTCATAATTCACCTCAAATTGATTTATATGTAGATTCGATCTCCTTCGTCCAATTCATAGGACACATCATCACCGTGAATTTCCAGCATCTTATCGCTGTCCAAATCCTTGACACTCACAACGTTGTTGCAATAATCAATCTTCTCAATCACGGCATCTTCTATGCCTTTTTCCCGAAGCTTCTCTTTCAGCTTTGGCCGTGTGATTGTATCTGCTATGTAGATCACAATAGTAGTCACTGCAGCAACAGCCGCTGCTGCAAGTAGCGCTCGCAATGCAAAACCCAATATCATCGTTGCTTACTCCTTCACTACCAAAATACCATTTCCCTTGGCAAGGGTGTTCTCCAATTCTTGATCTAACTTCTCATACTTGACAAGCAAGGAGTCCGTAATCTGCTTGTCATCCCTCATAACCACAAGGACAATGTAATTCTCCACTCCCTTCGTATCAAGACTCTTACCCAAGGACTTCATTGTGTTATCGTCCACTTTCACGACAGCGACTTTCGTATTATCAACGAGTTGAGCTTTCCGCGCATAGATCCACTCTTTAACCTCCGCAAATGTGAATTTTGTAGCGTACATCGGCTCGCCAAAGCACGCCCGCAATGCATCTGTCCGGTTCTGAATGCCGCTTTCCTGCATCTTGGCAAAAACAAATTTCTCCAAGAATACTCCTGTTGCCATGCCCACAGTAAATGTAATTACATAATTAGCCATTTTTATATTCCTCCTAATTTATGATTTAAATTATTTTTTTACTATCTATAACATTTTTGTATTCCTCAATGGAATACTCCCGAATACGCTTTTCAAGCCTCCGGGTATGCACGGTCTTGCCTGTGTCCACAGCTAGGATAATCAGTCCCGCTCCAGTAGACACGATGATTCCTGCCGGTCCTCCCCAAATTCCCTGAGCAGCCAATGATACTGCGAACATCGTCATTGAAGATAAGGCTGTCTTGCCTGTGGACTCCAGTGCTTCATTGGTACTGACACCATTGAGTTTTGATTTTGTAAACTGGCAAATGCAAATAATAGATGTGGAAAGCAGCCCAATTGCCGCAAAATTTGCTATGTACCCAGACACGGACATAAGGTTCGACCCCATTGTTTCCATGAGATACGTTGCACCTCGTCCTGCTGTATAGGTGACTGCTGCGATGGTTCCCGATTCCATCCCAGCTCCCAAAGAATCGAACACTACATCGCCGATTTTCTCGCTGTCCAAACCCGCACGTGCTAAACCCGATACAAGCGACATGGTAACTCCCATACCAAGACCGATAGCGGCAGCCAAGCCGAGACCTGCAAGTTCATTGTGCAATTTTGTTATGCGAACCCTTTCAGATATACCCGTATCTTTTATAACCTGGTCTATTTTTGTTTCATCAACTATGATATTCCCATCAGCATCCTTCCGAATCGCCTTTGCCATATCCATGTCCTGCTGTTTTGTGAGTGGTGTTGACTTAATGCCGTCATCATTGCTGATGTGATCAGTAAGCCTGTCCGCAATAGCCCGCTGCTCTTCAGTCACATCCATCCTGCCTTTCAGCTTGTTCTGGTCGGCTATTTTGTTTATTACTGCCTTTGCGTCATCCAGTTGATCCGCAGGGACAATGCGATCCTGCTCTCCATATTCCGGATTTAGCTGACTTTTCCCACTGGATTTAGCATCTTTATAAAATTTTAAGCTGGCTTCACCGCCATCATATCTTACATCAGCCGATGCCCGTCCCGTTTCTCCTGGAACTATTGCAGGGGACGCATCAATATTCTTCAGAACAGCATCCAAATTGTAGCTCTCTGCCACAAAATTTTCTGCCATAAAGCCACCCCTTGACGGAACTGTATTGCTGGCATACTGGATACCTCGTTGAATGACGCCGTCTTTTAGCTGAGTGAGCGCTATATTGATCTCCGATGTCCGTACCCCAGCATATGTTGTGAGTTCTGATATACACGCAGGTATGGCAGCATACTGGAAGGATACGGAGGGTCGCCGCTGAATGTCGCGGCAGCATGTAGTATAAATACTATTATACATAGGCTATCTCCTCATCTCACTGTGGATGGCAGCTTTTGTAAGCAAAAGCTTCGCGTCATCGTCCAACTGACTCAAGATATAGGCATACACCTGGTTATAGTAAGTTAAAGTTTCATTGAACAGCCTGTTCGCATTGAATCCAAACAGCCCCCTAATAATATCCTTATGATCATTCGAAACCTTTCCCTTAAAAAACTTGAAGACTCGTTCATAAGCCATCAGAGCCTGCTCATTGTACTCAACATCTGCTTCTCTCTGGAACATATGGAGCTTCATATCCACGATCTTCGAGCACTGTTGTGTCATGGAATTGTAGAAGTCTTTCTGCCTATCTATCAAGTATGTTTTGTCAATCGCAGCGTCGTACTGCTGAACCTGCTGAAGGAGGGCATCAAAGGATGACTTGTCCTTCGCCCTTTTAATTTCCTCTATCACATTTGGCAGCTTTGTCAAGATATCATCATTCGCTACAATCTTCTTTTTAACGAACTCGTGCTCTTCCTGCTTTCGAAGTTGTTGAATTTTGTCAAACAATTTTCCGAGACTGTCCTCTTGAGATATCACGAATCTGATCATAGCATCATCCATGCTAACTGACTCAGAAAATGTAGTTAATGCAGAGGAAAGATACTGGAAATATCGTATTTTTCCATCAAACGTATCTTCAGCTTCAATGACAGACTCCAGCACGGAAGAGTATACCTTAAATATCTCTGGATCGCTGCTGTTCCTAGCAAATAGGTTTTGACCTAGGATAAGTGCTTCTCGAAATTTTCCTTTTGCAGCATAGTCTTTTATCTTCAATATCATCGGATTATCCTTTCCTTACTATTGAAATACTCCGAACAACTTTCATGTGCCTATGAAGCGGCTGAATTTGGTATACAAATCGTAGAGCTGCATAACCGCATCGCTGATTTCCTTTATTTCGTCATGCTCAATAGAGAATGCTTTCGCTGCTTCGGCTATTAATTCTTGTTCACAAGTTTTATATATATTATCTGCCATTGCTATACCGAGCAACTCGAATATAACAATGCGCTGGATACGCTGATTGGCTGCGGATGTGAAAAAACGAATGGCATTTTCGGGCGATACCTTTGCTTCATACCTATCCGCTATGCGCATCTCATCGCATAGTAAATGAATGGAATTTTTCTCTGCATCGCAGAAATCGTTATCCGCTGCGGCAAGACCGATTCCGAGGTCTAAGAAGTAGTTCTTTTGCTCTGCATTTAGTTCACTTAAGTACATAGAAAATATTCCTCCCCAAGAATGATAATTGGTTACTGTACCATGATCAAAATGTGTAGATGTTAAAAATAATGAATCTGAACATTTTCACCTCTTTTCGAAATGTGATATGTTGCAACAATTTGCGCATACGCAAATGCTTCTTAATAGAGCATGTAATATTTCCCCCCTTGCTGTTAAAGATTATTCTGCTTTGTCATTTGAAGATGTAATGGAAGAAATGCTATCTCCTTGACTGCGCAGCCACATTTCAATACCTTTCCCAAATACCTCAGCAGTGACATCCCAACTGCCATCAGGATTTTCCTTCACCTCAGCGGTTGGCAAGCGGTCGAGTACCGCTTCAATGGATGTTCCAGTATAGCGGAACTGAACCGTTTGCAGCTTTCCGCCGTACATAAACTGTACCCGCTTGCGAAATTCGCCTTCTTCAAACCGTTCCGCATATTGCACATTAAAGTGTTCATTTGTTACCTGAAAAGATTTAATCCGGTCAATTCGATAGATCGTTGGGAATAAATCATCCGGATTTTGGAACTCCTTTTTGCGGTCAATATCACGGATAAAAGCAGTCAGATAAAAATAATATTCAGAAAACATAATACCAACCGGTTCAATCACTCGATGGACTGTTTCATGTCCTTTGAGTTTTTCATAATCAATCTCCAGTACAAGCTGCTGATTCACAGCTGCACCAATTTCCCATAACCGATTCAGAATAGAAATGCCATGATGTGGCTCAATATAATGATGCCGCTCATTACGGATCAAATCGCCGACATTTTTTCGATTATTCGGCGGCACACAACAGGCTACTAGCTTGTCCAGCAATAAGTACATATCCTGCTTTGGCATACTGCGGCTTTCCAGCAGTATCTTGCAAACTGCCAGAATCTCGCTGTTTGTCAGCATAGAGCTTTTGCCATCCAGATAATAGCCGCCTAATGTTTTATCATGCTCAATTTTATGCAGCGGATATTCTATACGTAAAAGCGCATTCAAAGCGCCAATATCGCACTCAATGGTCTTTGTACACACCTGAAAACGCTCAGCTTCCTTTTTCTTAGAAATGATTTGACCATTTTGCAGGCGGAGATAGATCGAAAGCATCCGATCCCCTTTGCTTTTCGTCATGGTGTCCATGTTGTTTCTCCTTTTGATAGATAAAGCAGGTGTTTATATGCGTATCTGCAATCAACAGCTTCTTTTATTTTGATAGCTTTATCATATCATGATGCTAGGGACTGTGATTGTTCTTTCTCAAAAATATTTGAAAAAAGAGATGATACTTTTTCTTATAGTTCCTCTACAAAACAGTATACAACATTGTGGAGATATCCACAATACCAGAATTGAAAGAATCACTCTATAATTTTTTACATAGCAGTTTAAAGGGTGATTTTATGATTGATTACAGCCCGCTTTGGCAAACAATGCGTGAACGAAATGTGTCACAATATCAGTTGCTTAAATCGGGAATTGATAATAAAACATTGGATTCACTGAAGAAAAATAAGAATATTACGTTATTGACTGTCGAGCGGTTATGCAGGATTATAAATTGCACACCGAATGATATAGTTCAGTTCATTGAGCAGGAAGATTAAATCAGTTTATCATGGTTTGATTTTCCTGCTTTGTTGTGTCTTTTTTGAAGGAATTATGAGTTGTGGGATTCTTACAGCTAAATATCTTTGCTGCATATTTTATATTGAATAACCATTGCAATCAGCAATTGTTTGAATACCTATCATTGGACGAAGTGGGAGAATGCTACTCTCAAAAAGTATACCTTTTGAGAGTAGCATTTATATGAAAAATAAGGATATTAAATCTTAAAATTCGCTAGAAAACCCAACAATACTCTTGAAATTCGCTCGTTTTTGTGGTATATTTGTATAGGATTTCATTGCAAAGTAAATTCTCAAAAAGTATACTTTTTGATACTATCAAATTTTCTGTTCTGAAAACCGTAATGGAGAAAAATTCAAATATATACTATAATAATGAAGAAGCTCGGAGCATCATTAGCTCCGGGCTTTTACTTTGCCTGTAAAGGAGTCAAAAGTTATGAAAATCTTACTGATTGAGCCGCATAAGCTGCCTTACCCACTCGAAATTGACGGAACACTTGTCGAGATGAAAAAACTTGTCGGAGGGACAATTCAGGCTGTATATCCATTCAGCGACCCTATTGCCCTTGTCTGTAATGATGAAGGCAAGTTGCTTGGGTTGCCATTAAACCGGGCATTATATCATTCAGAAACAGGCGAGATGTATGATATCATCGCCGGAACGTTCTTCCTGTGTGGTGCGCCGCCAGATGCCGACCATTTCACATGCCTGACAGATTCACAACTGGAAAAGTATTCACAGTGTTTTCACTCACCAGAAACCTTTATAAGGATGAATGGAAAAATTGTTGCCATCCCCGAAACAACTAAATACGAAACTGAAAATCACAAAAAATGAGCGGTACGCGATAAATGCGTACCGTTCTTGTGTTTTAAGGAGGAAAAATAATGCAAAACGAGATGTTTACCTGTACACACTGCCAAGGTCGATTCCCCATGTATGAATGTTATGAGATTAGTGGTGATCTGTTATGCCCGGATTGTGCTGATACACTGACGGTCAACTGTGATTCGTGCGGCGCACGTATTTACGCTGCCGATGATGCTGGCGATGAACATTATACACTTTGCGAATCTTGCCGTGAAAATCGGTTTGTTGCTTGTGAAAACTGCGGGCGTTTAGTGCCAGATGGGGAAGCATATTATTTGCCCGGTGATGATCTTCCTTTGTGCGAATATTGTTATGAAAATGCAGTTGATACTGTTGCAATCCACGATTACAACTTCAAACCAGAACCAATTTTCCACGGCGAAGGGTCACGTTATTTTGGCGTTGAACTTGAAATCGACCACGGTGGTAAAGACCGCGATAATGCACAAGAGTTACTCGATATTGCTAATGAAAATGTCATAAACCTGTACATCAAAACTGATGGCAGCTTGGATGATGGTTTGGAACTGGTCACACACCCAATGTCATTGGATTACCACATGAACACAATGCCGTGGGGTGGGGTGTTGGAAAAGGCACTAGATCTGGGTTACACCAGCCACAAAGCATATACCTGCGGATTTCATGTTCATATTTCACGGTTAGCCTTTGGCAACAGTTATGAACAGCAAGAGGCTGCGATTGCCCGTTTGCTGTATTTCGTGGAAAAGTTTTGGCCAGAGCTGCTGCGTTTTAGCCGCCGCACCAGAAATCAATTGGACAAATGGGCTGCTAGGTACGGCATGAAGTTACATCCCATGGATATTTTGGATGATGCAAAACGGTACAACTTTGGACGCTATATGGCGGTAAATTTGACGAATATCAGCACTGTCGAGCTGCGCATTTTCCGTGGAACGTTGAAGTTAAACACATTGCTGGCAACTCTGCAACTGGTCAATCATCTTTGCGATGTGTCTGTATTTCTGTCGGACCAGGAAATTCAGGAGTTGAGCTGGCTTGGCTTCCTACAGCAGATTTACGAACCAGAGCTAATCCAATACCTGAAAGAACGCCAACTTTATGTAAATGACCCTGTAACAGCAGATGAGGAGGAGTGATCGTATGTGTTCATTGTTTGGTCTGATTGATTATCAAAATGCTCTAAGTACTCGTCAAAAGAACAAAATCCTGACGGTTCTTTCCCATGAATGCGAATGCCGTGGTACTGACGCAACCGGTATCGCTTATAATTATGCTGGCAGTTTACGTATCTTCAAGCGTCCGCTTCCCGCTCATAAAGTGCGGTTTCATGTACCAAATGGTGTTAATGTTGTGATGGGACACACGCGTATGGCTACACAGGGGTTAGCAGAACTCAACTTCAATAATCACCCCTTTCCCGGTAATCTTCCACATACAAAGTTTGCACTTGCGCATAATGGTGTGCTTTGGAACGACCAAGAATTGCGGTTCATTGAAAAACTGCAAGAAACCCATGTGCAAACGGATAGTTATGTCGCTGTGCAGCTACTTGAGAAACAAAAATCTCTTAACCTTAACAGCCTAAAAATAATGGCGGAAAAGGTCGATGGCAGTTTCGTGTTTACTGTGCTGGATGAGCGGGATTCATTATGGTTTGTGCGAGGGGAAAATCCACTTTGCATCCACAATTACAATGGATTTTTGCTGTACGCCTCTACCGAAGGAATTTTGTCAAAAGCAGAACATCGGTTACACCTGCGGCATCAAGAGGAGATCGAAACGAAAGAAGGCGATATCTTGCGCATTGACAAAAACGGTAATATTGAATGCAGTAAGTTTCTGCCAATGCAAACTTTTCAGCATCCATGGCGACAGTTTTCATGTTGGCGGCAACGCTACTGGCAGCATGAAGATGAACCGGAAATCGGAATACATGATGATTTGCTGGATGTTGCAAAAGCAATGGGCGTATCTGATGATGACATCGAAATCCTCCTTGATTACGGCTGTGAACCGGATGAAATCGAGGATTTACTGTACGATCCGGCACTTTTGAATGAGGTTTTGTATGAATTGCGCTCGGCTTACATTTGAGAGGGTAATGCCATATGGAACTGATTGATAAGGATGAACTCTATCGTAAACTGGACAGCATCGGTGGTTGTGGCGCGGATAAAGACAGCTGGGCGGATGGATGGGACAAAGCAATTACAGAAGCTATTCGACTGTTAGAAGCTGCACCTGCTATTAAAGTTGATGACTGTAAGAATTACAGTTATTATAAAATTTCGTGAAAGGAGATGGATTGGATGAACTTGGGTAATGTGATTGTAGCGGTTGGAATGCTGCTCAGCGAAATCATTGACGATGATGATGATTAGCACCTAGCTGAAAATTGGCTATCCGGAGGCGTTAAGATGCTTCCGGATATTCAATTTCGCCTAAAATGCTATGAAATCTATTTTCATACCCCAAAATTGATGCTATAATAATGACATAGCATACAACCAATTGAGCTAGGATTCAAGGAATTCAGGTGTATGGCTCCATAAATTTTTAACGAATCATGTTGTATGACCGTATGAAGAAGGATACTTAACCAAGATATTTTGACCCCTTTTCTGACCCCTAAAACAATGGAATTATAAAAACGCAGTGGAAAATATGTTGCAATAAAGAATGAAATCTGCACATAAAAGACGTTTTAAGACTTAAAAAATACAAAAAAATTATTTCCCAAACCTCATAACCCGGAGGTCGTAGGTTCAAGTCCTATCCCTGCACCCATTGAAAAGCACTGATTTTTGATGAAATCGGTGCTTTTTCGTTACTTTTTAGGTGGTTTAAGAATTTGCTGTGTATCTAAAAAGCGCACATTGGCGCACAGGGCGTGCGTCAGCATATTAAGGGGCTTTCAGCAGTTCTTTTGGCTGTATCGTAATGTATGAAAAAGCCGAAGAATAATAAAGCGAAAAGGGTGTAAAAACCTCAAGAGATGCAGTTAAATGCTTCTTTATAAAGGATATTTACCGCTGCCCTAATACCATCCAACGTGAAAAATTTATGGCGCACAAAGCGTGCGCCATAGTGTATAATAAGAGTGTTAAGGTTTCTTCCTTCGTAGGATCGCATCTGCGATACATTCTGAAGACTGCGCGTCTGCTTTTTGCAGCAGGTGACCATACACATTTAATGTCGTACTGGTTGTGGCATGACCTAAGCGTTTGGAAACAGTAAGGATGTCTGTGCCGCTGCCAATTAAAATACTCGCCATGGAATGCCAAAATGCGTGCGGATTGATATGCGGCAAATTGTGCCGTTCGCTGAATCCTTTTAACCAGCCGTTAATGCTGTCTGGGTGCATAGGTAATCCCGTTTCCTGTGTAAAGACATAGCCTGTGTTTTGCCAGCGGTCACCTAAGATTGTCCGAAGCCGGTTCTGTTTTTGTTGATACTGCTGTAACAAAGTGCAGGTTTCTTCTGGGATATTGATGTATCTGCTGTTTTCTTCTGTTTTGGTAGAATCTTGATAAACACCTGAGTCAGATGATAACAGCGCTTCACAAATGCAAATGGTTCGCTGTGTAAAATCAATATGTTTCCATTTTAGCCCCATGATTTCACCCCTGCGGCAGCCAGTGACAATCATCAGGTGAACAATCGTGCGCCACTTGATTGGTTCCTGTTCCAACGCATCCAAAATTGCTGTGATTTCCTGTGGCTGAAAGCTATTTGCCTTGGGACGGTGGGATTTTGGCGGCGTTGCTTTGCTGGCGGCATTGTAAGGCACAATCAATTCTTTTTCTGCTTGCCCAAGGATTGTGCGGATCAGTCGATGGTGCTCCAGTACTGTCTTAGAGCCTATCCCAAAATAAAAGCATCTGTGGTATAATGTCAAAGGGTGATCAAAATGAGCGAAAAGAAAAGTTA